>NZ_JBFRCU010000061.1:0-43986 GCF_052113205.1 Inquilinus sp. YAF38
GCCCGAGGCGGCGAAGCCCGCGCCTGCCGCTCCGGCCGCGAAGCCGGCGGCCGCCGGCGGCCCGAACGCCAAGCAGCTGGCCGATGCCTTCGGCATCCCGTACAGCGAGCAGAAGCACAGCAACATGCGCAAGACGGTGGCGCGCCGGCTCCTGGAGTCGAAGCAGACCGTCCCGCATTTCTACCTGACGGTCGACATCGAGCTCGACGCGCTGCTGAAGCTGCGCAAGGAGCTGAACGACCGCGGCGACGTCAAGCTGTCGGTCAACGACCTGATCATCAAGGCGGCGGCGCTGGCGCTGCGCAAGGTGCCGGCGGCCAACACCTCCTGGACCGACGAGTCGATGATCCAGTACGAGCGGGTCGATATCTCGGTGGCGGTGGCGACCCCGGGCGGCCTGATCACCCCGATCATCAAGGACGCCGACCGCAAGGGCCTGGGCACGATCTCGGGCGAGATGAAGGACCTGGCGGCGCGCGCCCGCGACGGCAAGTTGAAGCCCGAGGAGTACCAGGGCGGCACCTTCTCGATCTCCAATCTCGGCATGTTCGGGGTCAAGGATTTCGCGGCGATCATCAACCCGCCGCAGTCCTGCATCCTGGCGGTTGGCGCCGGCACCCAGCGGCCGGTGGTCAAGGACGGCGCGCTCGCCATCGCCACGGTGATGAGCTGCACGCTGTCGGTCGACCACCGCGCGGTCGACGGCGCTGTCGGGGCCGAGTACCTGGCCGCCTTCCGGGCGCTGGTGGAAGCCCCGCTGAGCATGATGCTCTGATCGCTCGCGGGGGCCGGGCCCGGTCCGGCCCCCGACCGGCGACCCCGTGATCGCCTCCGCCGGGATGCGGGTGGCAGCAAGGAGACACGACAGTGGCTGATACCAGCTTCGACGTCCTGGTGATCGGCGGCGGCCCGGGCGGCTATGTCGCCGCGATCCGCGCTGCCCAGCTGGGGCTGAAGACCGCGCTGGTCGAGCGCGAGCATCTGGGCGGCATCTGCCTGAACTGGGGCTGCATCCCGACCAAGGCGCTGCTGCGTTCCTCCGAGATCTCCCATCTGCTGAAACATCTCGACCAATATGGCTTTTCTGCCAAGGACATCAGCTTCGATCTTAAGAAAGTGGTTGATCGGTCGCGCAAGGTGGCCGCGCAGCTGTCCGGCGGCGTCAAGCATCTGCTGAAGAAGAACAAGGTGCCAGTGTTCGACGGCAGCGCCAAGCTGCTCGGCGGCGGCAAGGTCGAGGTGGCGCTGAAGGCCGGCGGCAAGGAGAGCCTGGCGGCCAAGCACATCATCATCGCCACCGGCGCGCGGGCCCGGAACCTGCCGGGGCTGGAGGCCGACGGCAAGCTGATCTGGAGCTACAAGGAGGCGATGGTCCCGCCGACCATGCCGAAGTCGCTGCTGGTCATCGGCTCGGGCGCCATCGGCATCGAATTCGCCAGCTTCTACCGCAACATGGGCGCCGAGGTGACCGTGGTCGAGATGCTCGATCGCGTGCTGCCGGTGGAGGATGAGGAGATCTCGGCCTTCGCCAGGAAGCAGTTCGAGAAGCAGGGCATGCGCATCCTGGTCGGCGCCAAGACCCAGAAGCTGGAGAAGGGCGCCGACAACGTCACCGCCACCATCGAGGTCGGCGGCAAGACCGAAAAGATCACCACCGACCGGGTGATCCTGGCGATCGGCATCGACGGCAATGTCGAGAACATCGGCCTGGAGAACACCAAGGTGAAGGTCGACCGCGGCCACATCGTGGTCGGCCCCTACCTGGAGACCGACGAGCCGGGCGTCTACGCCATCGGCGATGTCGCCGGCGCGCCCTGGCTGGCACACAAGGCCAGCCATGAGGGCGTGATCTGCGTCGAGAAGATCGCCGGCCAGCATCCGCACCCGATCGAGGTCACCAACATCCCGGGCTGCACCTACTGCACGCCGCAGGTCGCCTCGGTCGGGCTGACCGAGGCCAAGGCCAAGGCCGCCGGCCACGACGTCAAGGTCGGCCGCTTCCCCTATATCGGCAACGGCAAGGCGATCGCGATGGGCGAGCCGGAGGGCATGGTCAAGACCGTGTTCGACGCCAAGACCGGCGAGCTGCTGGGCGCCCATATGGTCGGCGCCGAGGTCACCGAGCTGATCCAGGGCTATGTCGTCGCCAAGACCGGCGAGCTGACGGAAGCGGAGCTGATGCACACCATCTTCGCGCATCCGACGCTCAGCGAGATGATGCATGAGAGCGTCCTGGACGCTTACGGCCGCGCAATCCACTATTGAGCAAAGCGAGCTTGGCTTCGTGCGGCGTTTCCCCATCTTTGGGTGAGGCGCCGCCGGAATCGGCCGCAACCCCGCAAGGACGATCATGTCCGCTGTAGAGCCCCATCTCCGCCACCCCGAAAAGGCCAACCGCCCGGACAACCCGATCCAGCGCAAGCCTGCCTGGATCCGGGTCAAGGCGCCGGTCTCGGCCGAGTACAACCAGACCCGCCGGCTGATGCGGGACCTTAAGCTGAACACGGTGTGCGAGGAGGCGGCCTGCCCCAATATCGGCGAGTGCTGGGCCAAGGGCCACGCCACGGTGATGATCCTGGGCTCGGTCTGCACCCGCGCCTGCGCCTTCTGCAACATCGCCACCGGCCGGCCCGACCAGCTCGACCCGCATGAGCCGCAGCACGTCGCCGAGGCCGCCGGCCGTCTTGGGCTGAGCCATATCGTCATCACCTCGGTCGACCGCGACGACCTCGACGATGGCGGCGCCCGGCATTTCGCCGAAACCATCCGCGCGGTCCGCGCCGCGGCGCCGGATACGACCATCGAGATCCTCACTCCCGACTTCAAGAACAAGCCGGGAGCTGTTGAAATCGTTGTCGAAGCGCGGCCGGACGTCTTCAACCACAACCTCGAGACCGCGCCCCGGCTGTATCCCTCCATCCGGCCCGGCGCCCGCTATTTCACCTCGCTGCAACTGCTGTCGCGGGTGAAGGAGCTCGACCCGACCATTTTCACCAAATCCGGCATCATGGTCGGGCTCGGCGAGACGGCGGAGGAGGTCGGGCAGGTGATGGACGACCTGCGCGCCGCCGATGTCGACTTCATGACCATCGGCCAGTACCTGCAGCCGACCACCAAGCACGCCAAGCTGGACCGTTTCATCACGCCGGAGGAATTCCAGAGCCACGAGAAGATTGGCCGGGCCAAGGGCTTCCTGATGATTTCGGCCTCGCCGCTGACCCGGTCCTCCTATCACGCCGGCGCCGATTTCGAGAAGCTGAAGGCCGCCCGCCTGGCCAAGCTGGCCGCGGCCTCCGGCTCGATCGACCTGGTCGCGCTGGCACAGGGCGCCTGAAGGTCGCACTGGCGGGAGGCCGTCGACGGTCTAATCTAGGTCGTCGAGCCGTCCCGCGGATGCATCATGCCATCATACACCGAACGCCGCGTCCTGCCCTTCACCCCCCAGCAGCTCTACGAGCTGGTGGCGGATATCGAGGCCTATCCCAGCTTCCTGCCCTGGTGCCTGGCCGCGCGCATCCGCAAGCGTGAGGGCAATGTGCTGACGGCAGATCTGGTCATCGGCTTCAAGATGATCCGCGAGCGTTACACCAGCCGGGTCACGCTGACCCCCGGCAGCCGGATCGACGTCGCCTATGTCGACGGGCCGATGAAACGACTGACCAATTGCTGGCACTTCCTGCCGCATCCGAACGGCTGCGAGATCGACTTCCATGTCGATTTCGAGTTCCGCTCGCGGGTGCTGCAGACCCTGATCGGCGCGGTGTTCCACGAGGCCTTCCGCCGCATGGTCGCCGCCTTCGAGACGCGGGCGCGGGCGCTCTACGGCGATCGCGCTTCGGTGCCTGAGGCGGCGGCCGAGGGCTGATCCAGGCCGGCCGTGGCGAAGCGCGGCGCCAGGGTGCGGTCGGCGCAGAGCGTGTCCAGCGGCGCCGCCGGCATGTCGAAGAAGCGGGCCACCAGCTCCGGCGCGCAGCTCTCCGTGCTCAGGATCGAATGGCTGCCGGCCCGGAACTCGACCACACGGCCATTGGTCAGGGTCCGCGCCGTGATATAGGCATATTCCGGCGGCGTGATCGGGTCGAAGCTGCCCGCCAGCAGCAGGGTGGGCGTGGCGCTCGACACCGCCACCGCATCGACCGCCGAGATCGGCGGCACATGCCAGGAATCGCAGACCTGCCACTCCAGCGCATAGGCGGCGTCGCCGCCATAGGGCTCGGAGGCGGCCACCGATGCGGCCAGCGTGTCGCGGGTGGCGAAGGGCCAGCTCTCGCTGCAGGCGACGCTCAGCGCCAGCCCGTCCGCCCGGTTCGGCCCGCCGCTGAACACCGGCCCGATCCAGGGGGCGAGGGCGCTCAGGTCGCCGCGCGCCACCTTGTCGATCAGCTCCGGCAGGTCGGACAGCATTGTGGGATCGTAGAAGGTGGCATAGAGCGCATCGAGCACGATGCCGTCATCAACCCGGATGCTGCGCCGGCCCTGGCGGATCGTCTCCGGCTGGGACCGCAGCTGCGCCAGCATGCCGTCGAAGCGGGCCTCCAGCAGCGGGTACTGGGCGTCACAATCGGGGCTGGACTTGCACTCGCCGAACAGCCGGCGGAACACGCGGGCGATCAGCGCCGGCTGGGTGTCGAGATCGAAGATCCCCGGCGGGTAGACGCTGTCCAGCACGGCGCTGCGCACCCGGTCGGGGAAATCGCGCATCACCGCCAGCGCTACCCGGGTGCCGTAGGATACGCCGACCAGGTTGTAGCTTTCGTAGTTCAGCGCCGCGGCGATGTCGTCGACATCGGCCGCGGCCTCGGCGGTGGTGTAGGCCGACAGGTCGATGCCGGACCGGGTCAGGCGGTCGTGGCAGCGCACTGCCGCCGGCCGTTCCAGTGCCAGCACCTCGGCCCGGCCCATCCCCGGCTTCCAGTTCCGCTCGGAGATGCGGTCGAGCTCCGGGCAGTCCAGGCTGGGCCGCGACTGACCGACGCCGCGCTGGTCGAACACGATGAAGTCGCGCGCCTCGCGGATCGGCCGGCTGATCTGCCACCAGGTGTCGGCATCGTCGCCGAAGGCGGCGTCGCCTGGGCCGCCGTTGAGGAAGATCACCGGGTCCGGCAGCGGCGACGGGGCCTGGCTGTGCAGCACCGCGACATACAGGCGGAGGCTGCGACCGCGCGCACCCTCGCGATGCGCCGGCACGGCGACGAAGCCGCAGGTCGCCCGCTCACCGCGCGGCACGGCGAAGACGCAGCGCGTGCTCTCGAAGCCGGGAGCTGCGGAGGCCGGAAAAGCGAACAGGAGAAGGGCGCCGAAGGCAAGGAGGGGCCAGAGGTTCGAGGCCGAGGACGCACGCACTGGCTCTCTACTTCCTTCGGGTGAATCTCATCGGCCATGATGCGGTGTGCTCCGCCGGCCGGCAACCCGCGTCAGCCGGCGTGGGGGGATGCGGTTTTCGCAGCCTGCGCGCCGGAGATCCGATCCGGATCCCCGGCTGTTCGGTAGGACCAGTCCTGACGGTCGACGGTAGCGGAGGCGTTGGCCAGCACAGCCTCCTTGAATGCGACGGCAATCTTGTTCACGAACGAGGCGCCGAAAGCCCCAATCGGATCGGCGGCGGGGTCGAGATAGAACGAGCACTCGGCCACGTCGCGATTGTACTCGTTGACGTAGACCCAGCAACGGGCTTTCCATTCAGAAAGTCCGCCCCTTCGGCACTCGATCTCAGGCACCTCGATCGCACCGTCGCGATCGGTCGGTGCAACCGTGCTGACCGCCAGCAGATAGAGAACGGTTTCCTTCGATCCCGCCTTCTGTACCGGCAGCAGCATGCAACAGGGGCGATCCTTCCGCCCCTCGGTCTCGCCGGCTGCCTGTTGCCGGGCCCAAAGGTACGGATACCAGATGAGTTGCCCGGTCCTAGGCGTCGCCATCAGGCTTGCCGTCGATGATGTCGTCCAAGGCCACAAGAAGCTCTGCGCGAACATCGGCAGGTTCCTTGCCCGAGACATACACCTTGCGCGGGTCTTCCGCCCGGCGGGTCAAGCGCTCGAAATCCTCGATCGCCATAAGGACCAGCCGAGGCTTGTTCCGCTGGGTGATCGTGACCGGGTGCCGCAGGGCCTCGGCGATGATGTCGCCTGACCTGCGTGACAGGTCACTGGTGGAGTATGACGACATGGCAGCGATCTCCTGTGATGCTGCAAAATACAGCAAAAGCAGCATTGCTGCAAATTCCAGAAGCGAAAATGCTATCCCTCGGACCGTGTCTGATCCAGGGGATCGATGACAGGGCCGATGCCCGCACCATACGTCAGCCGGCGTGGTGGGATGCGGTTTTCGCAGCTTGCGCGCCGGCCAGCAGCAGCTCCAGCGCCAGCCGCAGCGCCTGGGCCCGGACCGCGGCCCGGTCGCCGGCGAAAACGCGTTGTTCCGTGCGCGTCTCGGCACCCTGGCCGGCGAGGCCGAAATGCACCAGCCCGACCGGCTTGCCGGGGGTAGCGCCGCCCGGCCCGGCGATGCCGGTGACGGCCACGGCCAAGCCGACCCGGGCGTGGATCACCGCGCCCTCGGCCATCGCCGCCGCGACCTCGGCGCTGACCGCGCCTTTGTCGGCGATCAGCGGCATCGGCACGCCCAGCAGCTCGGCCTTCGCCGCGTTGGAATAGGTGACGAAGCCGCGCTCGACCACGTCGGAGGAGCCTGCGATCGCGGTCAGCGCCGCCGCCACCAGCCCACCGGTGCAGCTTTCCGCCGTCGCCAGCGTCAGCCCGCGAGCCCGGCAGGACTCCAGCACCTGCGTCGCCAAGGCGAGGTCCGCATCGTCGATCATGCCAGCCCTCCTGCCACGACCGCCGCGCAGACCACGGCGGTGACCGCGCCGGCGGCGATGTCGTCCAGCATCACGCCCCAGCCGCCGCCGAGCTCGCGGTCGAGCCAGGAGATCGGCCAGGGCTTGGCGATGTCGAGCAGCCGGAACAGGGCGAAGGCGAGGGGGTAGAGCCACGGCAGCCCCGCCACCGGAGTCAGGGCCAGCAATTGGCCGGCCACCTCGTCGATCACGATGGCGCTCGAATCCGCCTCGCCGCCGCGGCAGACGGCGCCGGCCGCCCATATGCCAGCCAGGCCGATGACGACACCGGCGATCGCCACCGTTGCCGGTCCGCCCAGCCGCCACAGCAGCCAGGCGAGGGGCAGGGCGGCGAGCGATCCCCAGGTGCCGGAGGCCACCCGGATCAGCCCGATCCCGCCCACCGTCGCCAGCAGCGTCGAGGGCTGCCAGAAGGTGCAGCCGGGCGGGAGCGGCCGGAATGACGGCATCAGCGCTCGATCCGCACGCTCGCCGAGGCCTGGGCGGCGATGCCCTCCTCGCGGCCGGTGAAGCCCAGCCGCTCGGTCGTGGTCGCCTTGACGCTGACCCGCTCGGCATCGATGCCGAGGATCTCGGCGATCCGGACCACCATGGCGGTGCGGTGCGGGCCGATCTTCGGCCGCTCGCACAGCAGCGTCACGTCGACATTGAGGATGGTGCCGCGGGACCGCACCAGATCGGCGGCATGGGCCAGGAAGGCGGCGGAATCGGCGCCGCGCCAGCGTTCGTCCGAGGGCGGGAAATGCTGGCCGATGTCGCCGGCGCCGATAGCGCCCAGCAGCGCGTCGGTCAGGGCGTGCAGCCCGACATCGGCATCGGAATGACCTTCCAGCTTGGCGAAGTGGGGGATGCGAATGCCGCACAGGATGACGGCGTCGCCGGTGATCAGGCGATGCACGTCGAAGCCGGTGCCGGTCCGGATGTCGGCGGCGCCGCCGAGCAGTCGTTCCGCGCGGGTCAGGTCCGCCTCCGTGGTGATCTTGAAGTTGTCGACATGGCCTTCGACCAGGCGCACGGCGATGCCCTGGCGTTCAGCCACCGCGGCATCGTCGGTCAGGGCCTCGCCGGCGGCGGCGCGGTGTGCGGCCAGCAGGGCGGGGAAGCGAAAGCCCTGCGGCGTCTGCGCCTGCCACAGGCCGCTGCGGTCGACCGTGCCGGCGGCGATGCCGGACTCGGCCCGCTTGATCGTGTCCACCACCGGCACCGCGGCGATCGCCGCCTCGGCGTCGGCCAGGGCGTCGAGCACGCGGTCGATCGTCGCGCGGTCGACCAGCGGCCGGGCCGCGTCATGCACCAGGACAAGCTCCGGTGCCCGCGGCGTCAGCCACTCCAAGGCCGCGCGGACGCTGTCCTGCCGGGTGGCGCCGCCGATGACCGGCTCGGGCAGGCCGAGGCCGGCAGTGGCGGTCTCGTAGATCGGCCGGTGCTCGTCACGGATCACCACGACGATGTCGTCGAACCGGCCGGTGGCGCGGAACGCCTCGACCGACCGGCGCAGCACCGAGCTGCCGGCCAGCGGGCGATACTGCTTGGGCAGGGAGCCGCCGAACCGCTCGCCGGTTCCGGCGGCGACGATGACGGCGGCGTGGCGTGGCATGATCCGCTGGGTCTCCTGGACGAAAGGCGCCGCACGATAGGGCGGCGCCCACGGTGAGACAAGCGGAAGCGGCCCGCTACTGCGGGATCAGCTCGACCCGGCGGTTCTTGGCCCGGTCCTCGTCGCTGTCGTTCGGCGCCACCGGCGCCAGCGGGCCGACGCCCGCCGGATTCAGCCGGTTGGCGGAGACACCGTATTGCGTGACCAGCGCCGCCACCACCGCCGCGGCGCGGGCTCGCGACAGCGTCATGTTGGTCTCCGTGCCGCCGACATTGTCGGTGTGGCCAACGACATGGATCTTCATGGCCGGATCGTCCTTCAGGAACTGCGCCACCTGGTCCAGCGCCGGCCTGGAGTTCGGCTTCAGCTCGGCCTTGGCGAAGTCGAAAGTGATGCCGTAGAGGGCGATGTGGCCCTGCGCCGCCAAGCCCTTCCCGATCTCGGCGGCCGACACCGTCACCATCTTGTCCTGCAGCACGCCGGATTCGATGACGTCGAGCTGGACGATGGCCTGGCCTTTCTCGACCTCGATGCCCGGGGTGTAGCCGTCCTCGAATTCGGTGACGTAGAGGACGACGTCCACCGTCGCGCCGTCCTTGGCCAGTTCGGCGGTCAGGAAATGCGCCGCCTCGGTGCTGAAGTCGAACAGCTGGGTCCCGATCCCGCTGAAGATGGCGTCCTGGCGCTTGCCGATGGCGTCGCCGTCGGCCTTGAACAGCACCGTATAGCCCTTGGCCGCCAGTTCGTTCCGGTAGTTCTCGAACACGTCGTCGGAGGAGATGCCGGCCGGGACCGTGTAGCTGAGGCGGGTCAGGGCGCCGCTGACCTCCTTCGAGCCGGTGAAGACCGGCTTGTCGCCGGCCTCGACCTCATCGGCCGGGCCAAGCGGCAGGATGTAGCGGGTGAATTTCTGGGTGCTGTAGACCACGATCGACGCGCCTTCGTAGCGCTTGATCCCAGGATAGTCCTTCGCCCCCTTGATGTCGGCGGCCACTGCCGGCGCCGCAACGGCGGCAGCCAGTGCGAACGCCAGGACGGCGATGCGGCCATACGTCCCGATCATCGAGTTCATAGGATTCTGCTCCATCGTCGCCATCGGCCTCGGGCGGCCGATCTACCGGCAGAGAAAGGCGTCAGTGCCTGTCCCGACCTTGATCAGATTTCATGTAGCGCTGCCCGCAAGGAACTTCTTCCCCCTTAGAATCGGGGGGCGAGCGTCATTTCTGCTTATTGGTTAGGCAAAACTTTCATTGGACAAAATTTAGGCGATAGGTTGATCTGGCKCCTGCCAATCCTTTCGCCGCCCATGCCCAACCTGAAACCGATCTCCATCGCCGCGGCCCAGCCGCAACCGGATCCTTTCGCGCTTCTCGCCTCGCTGCCGGTGGCGGTGCTGGCGGTCGGCCGCGACCGGGTGATCCGCTTCGTCAACCTGGCCGCGCAGCAGCTGCTCGACGCCAGCGAATCCGCCCTGCTGGGCCAGGACCTGACCGGCTTCGTGCCGGGCGACAGCCCCCTCTTCGCCCTGATCGACCAGGCGATCCAGCAGGATCGCAGCGTCGGCGATTACGGCATGCTGCTGGAGAGCCCGCGGATCGGGCGCCGCACCGTCTCGGTGACGGTGGCGCCGCTGGTCGACCCGCCGGACCTCGCCGTGCTCAGCCTGTTCGAGGAATCGGTGGCGCGGCGGATCGACACCCAGCTGAACCGCCGCCATGCCGCCCGGTCGATGACCGCCATGGCGGCGATGCTGGCGCATGAGATCAAGAACCCGCTCTCCGGTATCCGTGGCGCCGCCCAGCTGCTGGAGCAGACGGTCGGCGACGAGGACCGGGCGCTGACCCGGCTGATCTGCGAGGAGACCGACCGCATCGTCCGGCTGGTCGATCGCATGGACGCCTTCTCCGACCCCAGCCCGCTGAATCGCGACCCGGTCAACATCCACGAGGTGCTGGAGCGGGCGCGCCAGGTGGCGCAGACCGGCTTCGGCCGCCATGTCCGCTTCATCGAACGGTACGACCCGTCGCTGCCGCCGGTGTCGGGGCACTTTGACCAGCTTGTCCAGGTCTTCCTGAATCTGATCAAGAACGCGGTCGAGGCGGTGGCAGAGGATGGCGAGATCATCCTGACCACCGCCTATCAGCGCGGCGTGGCGATCGCGGTGCAGGGCACCAGCCAGCGGCTGAACCTGCCGCTGATGGTGTCGATCCAGGACAACGGCCCGGGCATCCCGGACGATCTGAAGGACCACCTGTTCGACCCCTTCGTCACCACCAAGGCGGAAGGCTCCGGCCTCGGCCTGTCGCTGGTGGCCAAGATCGTCGGCGACCACGGCGGGCTGATCGGCTTCGAGAGCGAGCCGCGCCGCACGGTGTTCAAGATTTCCCTGCCGATTCACGCCGGACCGGCGCCGACCGGCGAAGACAACGGAAGCGAAGCATGACCAGCGGGACCATTCTGGTCGCGGATGACGATCGCGCCATCCGCATGGTGCTGACCCAGGCCCTGTCGCGCCTCGGCCACGAGGTGCGCAGCACCGGCACCGCCTCGACCCTGTACAAATGGATCCAGGACGGCGTCGGCGACCTGATCATCACCGATGTTATGATKCCGGACGAGAACGGGCTGGACCTGCTGCCGCGGATCAAGAAGCTGCGGCCGGAGCTGCGCGTCATCGTCATGAGCGCGCAGAACACCCTGCTGACCGCGGTCAAGGCGACCGAGCGCGGCGCCTTCGAATACCTGCCCAAGCCGTTCGACCTGAAGGAGCTGGTCGGGGTGGTCGAGCGCGGCCTGACCCTGCCGCGCCAGGACGGGGGCGAGCGTCGGGAGCCCGAGGACGGCGAGGAGGCGATGCCGCTGATCGGCCGGTCGCCGGCGATGCAGGAGATCTACCGGGTGATGGCCCGGCTGATGGCGACCGACCTGACCGTGATGATCGCCGGCGAGAGCGGCACCGGCAAGGAGCTGGTGGCCCGGGCGCTGCACGATTACGGCCGCCGCCGCTCCGGCCCCTTCGTCGCCATCAACATGGCGGCGATCCCGCGCGACCTGATCGAATCCGAGCTGTTCGGCCATGAGAAGGGTGCCTTCACCGGCGCGCTGTCGCGCTCCACCGGCCGGTTCGAGCAGGCCCAGGGTGGCACGCTGTTCCTGGACGAGATCGGCGACATGCCGATGGAGGCGCAGACCCGGCTGCTGCGGGTGCTGCAGGAGGGCGAATACACCACGGTCGGCGGCCGCACCCCGATCCGGGCCGATGTCCGCATCGTCGCCGCCACCCATCGCGACCTGCGCACCATGGTGCGGCAGGGGCTGTTCCGCGAGGATCTGTTCTACCGCCTCAACGTCGTGCCGATCCGGCTGCCACCGTTGCGCGAGCGGTCGGAGGATATCCCGGCCCTGGTCAGCCACTTCATGCGCCGCGCCGCCGCCGAGGGGATGAGCGAGAAGGCGCTGGACAAGCGGGCGATGGAGCGGCTGACGCGGCACCGCTGGCCCGGCAATGTCCGCGAGCTGGAGAATCTGGCCCGGCGGCTCTGCGCCCTCTATTCGCAGGAGACGATCGGCATCGACGTGGTCGAGGCCGAGCTGAGCGATGCTTTGCCGCACGCCGGGATGGTCGAGCCCGGCGTGGAGCCGGCCGGAGAGGGGTTGTCGGCCGCGGTCGAGCGCCATCTGCGCGACTATTTCGCCGCCCATGCCGGCAGCCTGCCGGCCAGCGGCCTGTACGACCGGGTGCTGCGCGAGGTCGAGCGGCCGCTGATCACGCTGAGCCTGGCCGCCACCCGCGGCAACCAGATCCGGGCGGCCGAGCTGCTCGGTCTCAACCGCAACACCCTGCGCAAGAAGATCCGCGAGTTAGACATTCCGGTCGTCCGTGGCCTAAGCTAGGCCGCTTGACCGTAGCGCCTGCAGAACCGCCGATGACAACCAACGCCGCGAGCCCGACCTCTCTCTGGCGGCAGCTTTACCAATGGGCGGCCCGGGTCGGGCTGGAGAACAAGCTGGCGGTGGTGCTGATCTTCGCCGCCGTCGCGTCCGGCATCGCCACCTACACCGCGCTCAGCAGCAACTCGCTGTTCGGCAAGGATGCCGACCGGGTGTCGCTGCTGCTGGTGCTCGACCTGACCATCCTCCTGATGCTTGGCGCCATCGTGGCGCGGCGGCTGGTCGGGATCTGGGCGGAGCGGCGCCGCGGCTCGGCCGGGTCGCGCCTGCATGTCCGGCTGGTGGCGCTGTTCGCCGTGGTGGCGGTGGCGCCGGCCATCCTGGTGGCGATCTTCTCCGCCGTGATCTTCAACATCGGCGTGCAGACCTGGTTCTCCGAACGGGTCTCGACCGCGATCAACGAATCGCTTTCGGTCGCGCAGGTCTATCTCGAGGAGAACCAGAAGAGCATCCGCTACGCCGCGCAGAGCATCGCCTACACGGTCGAGCGGGCCTACGCCCAGTATCCGGAGTTCATTTCCGGCAACCGGTCCGCCCTGGTCGGCATCCTCAGCAGCATGACCTCGACCTACGGCATCCCGGACATCCGGATCATTGACCGCAAGGGTCAGATCGTCGCCGAATCCGCCTTCGCCAAGGGCCTGAAGCTGGAGATGGTCGGCCAGGAGCATTTCGAGCGGGCGATGTCGGCCGACAGCACCGGCTACGGTCCGGTCGAGCTGATCGTCGACAGCGAGAGCGACCGGGTGCGGGCGCTGGTGCGGCTGAACGGCTTTCCGTTCGAGGCCTTCCTGCTGATCGGCAAGCAGGTCGATTCGGAAGCGCTGGCCTATGTCGAGCAGACCAAGGGCGCGGTCGCCGACTACCGGGCGCTGGAGGGACGTCGGTCGCAGCTGCAGCTGATCTTCACCGCGATCTACGTCACCGTGGCGGTGCTGCTGCTGATGGCCGCGGTGTGGATCGGCCTGGTCTTCGCCGACACGCTGGTGCGGCCGCTGCGCGAGCTGATCATGGCGTCGGAACGGGTGCGGGCGGGCGACCTGTCGTACCGGGTCCAGGGCAGCGACAGCACCGACGAGCTCGGCAGCCTGGCTCGGTCGTTCAACCGCATGACCAACCAGCTGGAAAGCCAGCGCCGCGAACTGATCGAGGCCAACCGCCAGCTCGATCAGCGCCGGCAGTTCACCGAGACCGTGCTGTCCGGCGTCTCGGCCGGCGTGCTCGGCCTCGACCAGGACGGCCGGGTGCATCTGCCGAACCGCTCCGCCACCGATCTGCTCGGCCGCTCGGTCGACGAGCTGGTCGGCCATTCCCTCGAGGCGGCGGTGCCGGAGATGACCGATCTGATCGAGAGCGCCCGCAGCCGTCAGGGCCGGGTGGTCGAGGGCCAGGTGAAGATCCGCCGCCATGGCGAGATGCGCACCCTGCTGGCCCGCATCGCCGCGGAACGGCTGGATGGCGAGATCCAGGGCTTCGTCGTCACCTTCGACGACGTCACCGAGCTGCTGTCGGCACAGCGCAAGGCAGCCTGGGCCGACGTGGCCCGCCGGATCGCGCATGAGATCAAGAATCCGCTGACCCCGATCCAGCTCTCGGCCGAACGGCTGAAGCGCAAATACCTCAAGCAGATCACGGATGATCCGCAGACCTTCATCACCTGCACGGAGACCATCGTGCGGCAGGTCGGCGACATCGGCCGGATGGTCGACGAGTTCTCGGCCTTCGCCCGCATGCCGACGCCGGTGATGAAGACGATCGACCTGTCGGAGACCTGCCAGCAGGCGATGTTCCTGCAGCGCAACGCCCATGCGAAGATCGGCTTCGCCTTCAGCCAGCCCGACTCCCGTCCATTGGTGCCGTGCGATTCCCGGCAGCTGTCCCAGGCGGTCACCAACCTGCTGCAGAATGCCGCGGACGCGATCGAGGGCCGCCTCGCCGAGGGCCACGACCTGCCGAAGGGGCAGGTGCGGATGGTGCTGGATTATGCCGATGGCGAGGCCTGGATCACGGTCGAGGACAACGGCAAGGGCCTGCCCACGGTCGACCGCGACCGGCTGACCGAACCCTATGTCACCACCCGCACGAAGGGCACCGGATTGGGGCTCGCCATCGTCAAGAAAATCATGGAGGATCACGGCGGCCGGCTGGTCCTCGAGGACCGCCCGGGCGGTGGGGCCCGGGTGAGCCTCGTCTTTCCGTTGGAACAGGCGGGCGTGCCGGCCGTTCCAACCGGCGACGAGCCGGATGCATCGACCGATCGGGTGACAGCTGCGGGCTCCAAGGACGCGGTGGGCCATGGCGCATGACATTCTCGTCGTCGACGACGAGGCGGATATTCGGATGCTCATCTCGGGCATCCTGGACGATGAAGGCTATACGACGCGGGAAGCCGGCGACACGACGCAGGCGCAGCACGAGCTTGCCTCCCGCCAGCCCAGT
The DNA here is from genome assembly GCF_052113205.1 of Inquilinus sp. YAF38. Lineage (NCBI taxonomy): Bacteria > Pseudomonadati > Pseudomonadota > Alphaproteobacteria > Rhodospirillales > Rhodospirillaceae > Inquilinus > Inquilinus sp. YAF38. The sequence continues at coordinate 14,844 of NZ_JBFRCU010000061.1, forward strand.
CTGGTGATCCTCGACGTCTGGCTGCAGGGCAGCCCGATCGACGGGCTCGAGCTGCTCGACATCATCCGGCGCGACCATCCCGGCGTGCCGGTGCTGATGATCAGCGGCCACGGCAACATCGAGACTGCGGTCACCGCGATCAAGCACGGCGCCTACGATTTCATCGAGAAGCCGTTCAAGTCGGACCGGCTGCTGCTGATGGTCGAGCGCGCCATCGAGGCGGCGCGGCTGCGGCGCGAGAACGCCGAGCTGCGGCTCCGCGCCGGCACCGAGGTCGAGCTGGTCGGCGCGTCGCCGATGATCAGCCAGCTGACCCAGCAGATCGAGCGCGTGGCGCCGACCGGCAGCCGGGTGATGATCACCGGCCCTGCCGGCGTTGGCAAGGAGGTGGTGGCCCGCCAGCTGCACGCCTTGTCCAAGCGCGCCGAGGGGCCCTTCATCGCTCTGAACTGCGCCGCGATGCATCCGGACCGGCTGGAGGAGGAGCTGTTCGGCGTCGAGACCATGGTCGACGGCGCCATCACCACCCGCAAGGTCGGCACCTTCGAGCAGGCGCATAGCGGCACGCTGCTGCTGGACGAGGTGGCGGACATGCCGCTCGCCACCCAGGGCAAGATCGTCCGGGTGCTGCAGGAGCAGACCTTCGTCCGCGTCGGCGGCGCCACCAAGGTCGAGGTCGACGTTCGGGTCATCGCCTCCTCGAACAAGGACCTGCCGAGCGAGATCGCCGAAGGCCGGTTCCGTGAGGACCTGTACTACCGGCTGAACGTCGTGCCGATCGCGGTGCCGCCGCTGGCCAGCCGGCGCGAGGACATCCCGCTGCTGGCCCGCCATTTCATGCAGCGTGCCGCCGACGGCCAGGGGCTGATGCCGCGCCAGGTCGGCGAGGACGCCATGGCGGCGCTGCAGGCCTACAGCTGGCCCGGAAACGTCCGGCAGCTGCGCAACGTCGTCGAATGGCTGCTGATCATGGCGGCGGGCGACAACTCCATGCCGATCCATGCCGACATGCTGCCGCCGGAGATCGGCGCCATCGCCCCGGCCGTGCTGCGCGGCGACCGCGGCAGCGAGATCATGGGGCTGCCGCTGCGCGACGCCCGCGAGCTGTTCGAGCGCGAGTACCTGATCGCCCAGGTCACCCGCTTCGGCGGCAACATCAGCCGCACCGCCGAGTTCATCGGCATGGAGCGTTCGGCCTTGCACCGCAAGATGAAGAGCCTGGGCGTGCATGGCGCCGGCGACCGCAAGCTGGTCGACTGACGGCCGCAGAGGAACGGGAGACATCGGGGAATGGCGCGCGACGCCTATGTCAACGGGCGCTATGTGCCGCATGCCCGGGCGGCGGTGCATATCGAGGATCGCGGTTTCCAGTTCGCCGACGGCGTCTACGAGGTGGTGTGCGTCCGCCGAGGGCTCCTGATCGACGAGGACGGGCATCTCGACCGGCTCGACCGCTCGCTGCAGGAGCTGCGCATCGCCTGGCCCTGCGAGCGGCGGGTGCTGCGGCTCCTGATGCGGCAGCTGTTGCAGCGCAACGGCGTGCGTGACGGGCTGATCTACCTCCAGGTCACCCGCGGCGTCGCACCGCGCGACTTCCGCTTTCCGGCCGCGGCCAAGCCGACCCTGGTGATGACCACGCGGCGGGCGACACTGGCGCCGCATGGCCGCACCGGCGTGCGCGTCATCACCATTCCCGACATCCGCTGGAAGCGCCGCGACATCAAGTCCGTCGGCCTCCTGCCCCAGGTGCTGGGCAAGCAGGAGGCGGCGGAGCGCGGCGCCTTCGAGGCCTGGCAGGTGGACGAGGACGGCTTCGTCACCGAGGGCACCTCGTCCAACGCCTGGATCCTGACTGCGGACGGCGCGCTGGTCACCCGCCCGGCCAGCCACGAGATCCTCAACGGCATCACCCGCCAGTCGATCCTGAAGATCGCGGCGGCGGAAGGGGTGCGCTTCGAGGAGCGGCCGTTCAGCCTTGAAGAGGCTTTTGCCGCGCGCGAGGCCTTCCTCAGCAGCGCCACCAGCTTCGTCACGCCGATCCTGCAGATCGATGACCGCTCGATCGGCGACGGCACGCCCGGGCCGCTCGGCCGACGGCTGCTGGAGGCCTATGTCGCCCATGCCTCCAGTGCCGGCGCAACATGACAATGCACCATTGTTCCCTTTTCTCCGGGCCGGCGCTTCCCATATTGTCGGACGGTGCCACATCGTGTGGCTCGGGCCCCTCGGGGCTCCAATAAAATCAAGCAGCAGGATCCAACTAATGTCGGAAAAGGCACAGAACGTTCAGGACGTGTTCCTCAACAACGTCCGGAAGAACAAGATCCCGGTGACCATCTTCCTCGTCAACGGGGTGAAGCTGCAGGGTATCATCACTTGGTTTGACAACTTCTCGGTCCTGCTCCGCCGCGACGCCCATTCGCAGCTTGTGTACAAGCATGCGATCTCGACGGTGATGCCGGCGCATCCGATCCAGCTGTTCGAACCGCAGAAGGAAGAGGCCTGATCCCTTTGGGCCAGACTTCAGGGCCAAATCCCGGTGCGGATGGCGCGTCCTCGGGGCGCGCCATCGTCATCCACCCGGTTCTGCCGGGCACCCGCAACGACTCAGGGCGGACCGCCGAGGCCTCGCTGGAGGAGGCGGTCGGGTTGTCGCGCGCCATCTCGCTCGACATCGCCGAGGCCCGCTGCGTCCGGGTGTCGCGGCCGCAGCCCTCGACCCTGATCGGCGAGGGCGCGCTGGAGGAGCTGGCGAGCGTGGTCGCCGCCACCGAAGCCGGGTTGGTGGTGGTCGACGCCACCCTCAGCCCGGTGCAGCAACGCAACCTCGAGCGGCGCTGGAAGGTCAAGGTAATCGACCGCACCGGCCTGATCCTCGAGATCTTCGGTGAGCGCGCCCGCACCCGCGAGGGCCAGCTGCAGGTCGAGCTGGCGCATCTCAGCTATCAGCGCTCGCGCCTGGTGCGGTCCTGGACCCATCTCGAGCGGCAGCGCGGCGGCGCCGGCTTCCTCGGCGGTCCTGGTGAAACCCAGATCGAGCTGGACCGCCGCCAGATCGACGACCGCATCATCCAGATCAAGCGCCAGCTCGACGACGTCCGCCGCACCCGGTCGCTGCACCGCGACGCCCGGGCCCGGGTGCCGTACCCGGTGGTGGCGCTGGTCGGCTACACCAATGCCGGCAAGTCGACCCTGTTCAACCGCCTGACCCGGGCCACCGTGCTGGCCAAGGACATGCTGTTCGCCACGCTGGACCCGACCATGCGGGCGATCGAGGCGGGGCAGGGGCGGCGGATCATCCTGTCCGACACCGTCGGCTTCATCTCCGACCTGCCGACCCATCTGGTCGCCGCCTTCCGGGCGACGCTGGAGGAGGTGCAGGCCGCCGACCTGATCCTGCATGTCCGCGACATCGCCCATCCCGACACCGAGGCCCAGCGCGAGGATGTCGAGGGGGTGCTGCGCGACCTGGACATCGACATCGATTCCGACGGCAGGGTGATCGAGGTCCTGAACAAGGCCGACCTGCTGCCGGAGCCTGAGCGCGAGACCCTGTCGACCGCGGTGCGCCGGCGTGGCCATGACGCGGCGGTGATCTCGGCCCTCACCGGCGAGGGCTGCGACGGGCTGATGGAGCTGATCGCCCGCCGCATCAACGCCGACCGCGAGACCATGACGGTCAAGCTCGACATCGCCGACGGCCGCACCCTGGCGTGGCTGCATGAGCATGGCGAGGTGCTGGAGGCGCGCGACGACGGCGCCCATCTCTTCATCCGCGTCCGTCTCCACCCCAACGACGCCGCGCGGCTGCACCGCCAGCTCGGCATCGCCCCCCGTCACTGAGGACTTCACTCGGATGCGCCTGCCCGAGATCGACACGGTCGCCGCCCTGATCGCGGAGACCGCGCAGGAGCTGATCCTGCCGCGCTTTGGCCGGCTGGAGGAAGGGGCGGTGATGGAGAAGGCGCCCGGCGACCTCGTCACCATCGCCGACCAGGAGAGCGAGATCCGCCTGGCCGAGCGGCTGCCCGGGCTGCTGCCCGGCTCCCTGGTGGTCGGGGAGGAGGCCTATGCCAAGGACCCCGCCGTGCTCGATCTCTTGGATGGCGACGACCCGGTCTGGATCGTCGACCCGGTCGACGGCACCGCCAACTTCGTTGCCGGCCGGCCGCGCTTCGGCACCATCGTCGCCCTGGTGCAGCGGGGCGAGACGCTGATGGGCTGGATCCACCTGCCGATCCAGAATCGCACAGCCTGGGCGATCCGCGGCGAGGGCGCCTTCATCGACGGGCAGCGCCAGACTCTGGCCGCACCAGGACCGTTGGCGACGCTGCGCGGCGGCTTCAACCTGGCCAAGCGCCCGCCCGGCTATGCCGTGGCGGTGATGCGGCTGCGCGACGCCATGGCCTCGCACATCCATGTCAACTGCGCCGGCGCCGACTACATCGATGCCGTCGAGGGCCGGATCGACATCCTGGCCTATCGCAAGCTGTTTCCCTGGGACCACGCCGCCGGCACGCTGCTGCATGCCGAGGCCGGCGGCTGGGCCGCGGTGCTGGACGGCACCCGCTACCGCCCGACGCTGCGCCAGGGCCCGATCCTGGTGGCGCCGGACCAGGCCAGCTGGCGCGCCGCCCGTGCCGCCATGGGCGAGATCGCGGCCGCGGCCTGAGCCCGGCCGAACCCGACACCAACCCGAGAAGGAAGCACCATGTCCCGCACCACCACCGCCTCCGGGCTGGAAATCGAAGACCTCGAGGTCGGCACCGGCGACGAGGCGAAGGCCGGCGTCACCGTGACCGTGCACTACACCGGCTGGCTGCAAAACGCCGACGGCAGTGCCGGCAAGAAGTTCGATTCCAGCAAGGACCGTCACGAGCCGTTCCGTTTCCCGCTCGGCGGTGGCCGGGTGATCCGCGGCTGGGACGAGGGCGTGCAGGGCATGAAGATCGGCGGCAAGCGCCGCCTGGTGATCCCGGCCGCTTTGGGCTACGGCGCCCGCGGCGCCGGCGGCGTGATCCCGCCGAACGCGACCCTAATCTTCGACGTCGAGCTGCTCGGCGTCTGATTCACGCCTCCCGCTTGACCTCGACCCGCCCCTGCTAGGACAATAGACCGAGCGGGGGCGGCAGGCTGCCCTGAACCTAGATATTTGTCTCAATATTTTGACGTCTTATCGGGGAGAGGCACGTGGCGATTTTCAACGGCGACGACAATCCGAACGTTATCGACGGCACGTCGGACAACGACACGATCAACGGATTCGGCGGCGGCGATACCCTCTCCGGGCTGGCTGGAGACGATGTGCTGAATGGTGGCGACGGCGACGATGTGCTGAACGGCGGCAGCTTCTCCGACCCGCAAGGGGCTGATCTGCTGCACGGCGGGGCCGGCGCCGACACGCTCACTGGCGACTACTCAAAGGACGTCGCAACCTATTACGACAGCGCGTCGGGAGTGACGGTCGATCTTCTGGCTGGCACAGGCGCGAACGGCGACGCCGAAGGCGACACCCTGATCTTCTTTCTGAATGTCACAGGCTCGGATATCGGCGGCGATACCCTGACCGGCAATTACGGCGACAATGTCCTTCGGGGCGGCGGCGGCGATGATGTGCTTAACCCCGGGCTCAGCGGCCGTGACATCCTTGATGGCGGTGATGGGATGGATACCGCGACCTATTACGACTGGTCGTGGATAAAGGTCGATCTCGCTACAGGGAAAACGGATGAGTACTATGCCGATACCTTGATCGGCATCGAGAATCTGATCGGCTCTGGTACCGGCAACGACGAGCTGACTGGAAACAGCGTCGCCAATGTCCTGCGGGGCGAGGGCGGCAACGACCTGCTCCGCGGCGGGGCCGGTGCCGACACGCTCAACGGCGGTGACGGGTATGACACCGCAAGCTATTACGCCAGCGCGTCGGTGGTGACGGTMAATCTCACCACTGGCAGCGGCACAGGCGGCGATGCCCAGGGCGACACGCTGGTCGGGATAGAGAATATCACCGGCTCGAATGCCGGCGGTGACACCCTGACCGGCGACGGCAACGGCAATACCCTGATCGGCCTGGCCGGCGCCGATGTGCTGCGCGGCGGGGCCGGGAGCGACTCGCTCGAAGGCGGGACCGGCAACGACACCCTCGATGGCGGGGACGGGGTGGACACGGCGAACTATATCAACGATGCCGCGGGGGTGACGGTCGATCTCACCCTCGGGATTGGTGCGGGCGGCGACACCCTGACCGACACTCTGATCAGCATCGAAAATGTCCTCGGCTCCAATATCGGCGGCGACAAGCTGACCGGAGACAGCGGCGCCAATATCCTGCGCGGCTACAAAGGCGACGACGTGCTCCATGGTGGCGCCGGCGCCGACGTTCTCGATGGCGGTTACCTGGACCAGGACACTGCGACCTATTCCGACAGTGCGTCGGGGGTCACGATCAATCTCGCCGCCGGCGCCGGCCCGTACGGCGACTCCGGTACCGGCACGGGCGGCGACGCCCAGGGCGACCTGCTGACGGAGATCGAGATTGTCATCGGGTCCGCCTTCAACGACACCCTGACCGGCACCTGGCGCTACTACGAGACCCTGCAGGGCGGGGGCGGCAACGATCTGCTCCGCGGCGGGGCCGGCGCCGACAAGCTCTTCGGCGGTGACGGAGTGGACACCGTGACCTATTACGACAGCGTCGCGGGGGTGACGGTCAATCTCGCCAGCGGCAAGGGTGGCGACGCCCAGGGCGACACCCTGAGCGGCATCGAGAATCTCACCGGCTCGAATATCGGCGGCGACACCCTGACCGGCGGCAGCGGCGCCAACGTCCTGAGCGGCTGGGGCGGCGACGACAAGCTCTATGGCGGGTCCGGGGCCGACAGGCTCGAYGGCGGCGCTGGCATCGACTTCACGTCCTATTACAACAGCAACGCCGCGGTGCGGGCGAATCTGGCGGCCGGCACTGCCTCCGGCGGCTTCGCCCAGGGCGATGTCCTGGCCTCGATCGAGAACGTCAACGGCTCCAGCTTCAACGACACCCTGRCCGGCAGCAGCGCCGCCAATGCGCTGGGCGGCCTGGCCGGCCGTGACACGCTCACCGGCGGCGCCGGCGCGGATAGCTTCATCTATAAGGCGATCAGCGACAGCGCGGTCGGGGCCAATGCCGACCGGATCACCGATTTCAGCCACGCCCAGGGCGACCGGATCGACCTGTCGGCGATCGACGCGAATGGCGCGGGAATCGGCAACGCGGCCTTCACCTTCATCGGCACCGGCCTCTTCACCGGCGTGGCGGGGCAGCTCCGCTACGCCGTGACCAGCCCCGGCGTCACCACCATCGCCGGCGACGTCAACGGCAACGGCACCTCGGACTTCCACATCACCCTCACCGGCAACCTGACCCTCGTCGCCGGCGACTTCGTGCTCTGACAGGGCCGGCTTGACCCGGCTCCCATCCCGGCCGCCCTGGGCTACGGCGCGAAAGGCGCCGGCAGCGTGATTCCGCCGAACAGTTCGGGTCAGGCTCGCCGACCCGGTGTTCGGCGATCAGCCCGGCAGCCGTCGAAACCTTGAGACGACCACCAGCTCCTGCGGATAGGTCACATCGGGCTTGGCCTGCCCGCCGGACTTCTTCAGCTCCTCAGCCGAGAGCGTCACCGTCAGCGTGAGTTGCCGGTCATCGACCTCAACGGACAAGGTCCGCCTGGCGCCATTGCCGGCTGGGATCGGAGCCTTGATGGTTGTCGACTCGATTCGACCAGGGCCCAGCCATCGATAGGTGCCGCGCGATCCCTTGTGCGAACTGGCGGAGATCCGCCACGTCCCATCGGTGCTGAAGTCGATGGTCGAGCGATTCTGGTCCGAGACGGGCTGATCCGGATTGCCCTTTCCATCGACGACCCGGCGCTGGGAGACCAATTCCCATCGGCCGATCAGCAGCTCCGCAGGTGTCTGGGCAAAGGCCGCGGCGCAAGCCAGGAATGCGGCCAGCATCGCGGTGACGGCGGGGAGGCGGATCCTGCCTGACAGCATCGCCATTCTTACGTCGCCGTCTCGGCCTGCTTGGCGGCGACCCACAGCGCCTCCATCTCGTCCAGGCTGGCCCCGGCGGGATCGCGGCCCTCGGCCCGCAGCGCCGCTTCCAGATGGCGAAAGCGGCGCTCGAACTTGGCATTGGTGCGGCGCAGCGCGGAATCGGGGTCGACCTCATAGCGCCGGGCCAGGTTGACGGCGCAGAACAGCAGGTCGCCGATCTCGTCCTCGATCCGCTCCTTCGGCGCCCTGCCGTCGATCTCCGCCCGGATCTCGCCGACCTCCTCCTCGATCTTGGCGAGGATGTCGGCTGGGTCGGTCCAGTCGAAGCCGACCCGCGCCGCCCGCTTCTGCAGCTTCAGCGCCCGAGTCAGGCTGGGCAGGCCGCCGGCGATGCCGTCCAGCACCCCGGCCGGCCGGCCTTCGGCCTCGGCCTTGGCAGCGCGCTCCTGCGCCTTCTGCCGCTCCCACTGCGCCGGCATGCCGTCGGCATCGACCGGCGCGTCGCCGAACACATGCGGGTGGCGGCGGATCATCTTGTCGACAATCCCGGCGGCCACATCGGCGAAGTCGAAGGCGCCGCGCTCTTCCGCCATGCGCGAATGGAAGGCGACCTGGAACAGCAGGTCGCCCAGCTCGTCCTTGAGCTCGTCCATGGCGTCGCGCTCGATCGCGTCGGCCACCTCATAGGCCTCCTCGATCGTATAGGGCGCGATGGTGCGGAAGCTCTGCTCCACATCCCAGGGGCAGCCGGTCTCGGGATGGCGCAGCCGCGCCATCACCTCGATCAGGTGGCGCGTGGCCTCGGCGGCATCGGGGGGAGCGTCGGGACGGTCGGTCATCTTCGGTCTCCGGGCGGATCCCCTCTGGTATCGCATCAGGGCGGCGCCGGTAAATCGCGCTCTCGCCTTGCCAAGCAGGCATCTCCGCATTCCTATATCCGGCCGGGGCGCTTCGCTCCGGTCCGGAGGGGACAATCATGACATTCCTGCGATCTCTCAGAACCGTCGCGCTCGCGACCAGCCTGGCCACCACCGTCGCGCTCGCGGCCTGCGGCCCGAAGCCGGCGCCGGCACCGGAAGCGCCGGTCGGCCCGACCCAGCTGTTCTCCTACGAGGCGCTGACCTTCAAGCCGCTCGGCCTCGACGGCAAGAAGGCCACCTATGCCGACCGTGCCGCCTTCACCGAGCAGGTGAGGGATGCCGAGCTGCCGAAAATCCTCGCGCTGCTCAACGTTCCGGCCGACCAGGTGCAGACCGAGGTGACGCCGGGGGGCTATCAGCTCGAGACCAACGCCTCGCTGCAATCGGCCTTCGAGACTGACGCGAAGACATCCGACCTGTTCGCCGCCGCGGTCGGCTACACCTTCCGCCAATGGAGCGTGCTGGTCACCGACTTCACGCCGGAAGGGCAGGGCAACACCGCCTATGCCGTGGTCACCTTCAAGGACCACGCCCCAAGCGGGGACGAGGCGCAGGCCTTCTTTCAGCATGCGGCGTCGGTGAACAAGGGGCTCGGCGGCGGCTACACTGCTTTCGGCCGCGACCTGTTCTTCCTCAACATCGGCGATTCCGAGGGCAAGGCCTATAGCGGCCTGGACGACGCCACCTTCGTCGCCGAGCTGAGCAAGGCGGCGCAGAGCTTCACCGGCACGCCGGTATCGGTCAGCCGATCCGGCCGAGTCGACGCCCGCTTCGTCGAGAATGACTGGGACAAGTCCAAGACCGGCCAGGATTACGGCAAGATCCTCGGCCGCGACCTGACCCGCAAGCTGACCCAGCTGCGCCGCGAGCACGAGAAGGCGTTGCGCAAGTTCGGCACCGAGCACGGCTGGAAGTAGGCGAAGACGGCGCCGCCCGCTGCGGGTGGCGCCGCTTCACTCTGCGGCGGCCGGCACCGCAGCGCGCCGCCGGCCGAAGCGCTGGGCCAGGACGACGCCCAGCAGCACCAGGGCGCCGCCGGCCAGATGGTACGGGTGCAGGCTTTCGCCCAGCACCGCCACCGCGATCGCCGCCGTCATCACCGGGGACAGGTTGATGAACAGGCTGGTGCGGCTGGGGCCGAGCAGGCGGATCGCCTGCATCCACAGATACGGCGCCAGGATCGAGGTCGGGATCCCGGCATAGAGGATCATCCCGATCGCTGTCATGCTGTGCGGCGCCGCCGGCGCCAGCAGCCAGCCGGGCAGCAGGAACAGCGCGGCGAAGGCGATCTGCAGGTACAGCGACGGCCAGGCCGGCAGCGGCATCGGCCAGCGCCGCAGCAGCACGCCATAGCCGGAATAGGCGACGCAGGCGATCAGCATCATGCCGTCGCCCGGCACCAGGCCGCCGTTGAACGGCGCCAGCGGATCGCCCTGGCCCAGCAGCAGCGCCATGCCGAACAGCGACAATGCCCCGCCGCCCACCATGCCCAGGGTCGGCGCCTCCCCCAGCAGCAGGCTCGACAGTGCCATGGTCAGCAGCGGCACCAGCGAGACCACGAAGCCCATCTTGGTGGCCGAGGTGGTCTCCGCCGCGAAATAGGCGAGCCCCTGATAGGCCGCCATGCCGAGCAGCCCGAGCACCGCCAGCTTTGGCAGATGCGGTAGGATCTGCCGCCGCAGCCGCCACACCGGGCGGATCAGGAACGGCGTCAGCAGCAGCAGCGCCAGGGCCCAGCGCTCGAAGGCGATGACGCTCGGGTAGACTTCGGTGGCCGCCAGCTTGGTGACGACCACGTTGCCGGACCAGATCGTGACGGTGACGATCGGCAGGGCGAACCAGCGCAAGGGAGTGTTCGATGCGGACATGACGCGACCCTAGCGCCTGGCCGGTTCGAGATATATAACGATGATCAGACAGACGATCGGGAGGACAGGACATGGATCACATGCCCGCGCTGCGCGGCGAACCGCCCGATCCGCTGTCCTTCCGCACCGAGGATTATCCGGCCGGCATGATATGGCCGGAAGCATGCCTGCCTTGGGGCAAGCTGAACTACGCCGTCCGCGGCCTGATGGTGGCGACGGTCGGCGGGGTGCGCTACCTGTCGCCGCCGCATTACGCGATCTGGACCCCGCCCGACGTGGTGCATGCCTGCCACAACCGCGACGCGGTGCGTTACGTCTCGGTCTATGTCGTGCGCGAGCTCTGCGCCGACCTGCCGGCCGAGCCTTGCACCCTGGCGCTCAGCCCGCTGATCAAGGCGATCCTGGCCGATGTCGACGCCCGCGGCGTGAAGGTGCCGAAAAGCGACGCCGACCTCCGGCTGGCGCAGGTTCTGGTCGACCAGATCCGGCTGGCGCCGCGCCACTCCTCCTACCTGCCGCTGTCCGACGACCCGGCCCTGCGCATCGTGCTGGAGGCGCTGCAGCGCGAGCCGGGCGACCGCCGGTCGCTGGCCGAATGGGCGCGGATCACCGGCACCACCGAGCGCACGCTGTCGCGCCACTGCCAGCGCGACCTCGGCATGTCCTTCGCCGAGTGGCGCCAGCGGATGAAGCTGGTCGCGGCGCTGTCGCGGCTGGAGGAGGGGGCGTCGGTCGGCGCGGTGGCGCGCTGGCTCGGCTACGGCAACGCCTCGGCCTTCATCGCCATGTTCCACCGCCTGACCGGCACGACGCCGGAGCAGATGCGCAAGGACGGGCTGCGCCGCGACCGCGAGGCGGCGTGAAGGCCGCGAAGCCATCGGCAGGGCTGATGCCAATGGCCGAAGGCGCACGCGTTGCCTCTCCCGCCTGACAGGACCTGTTCACAATGCCCATCCCTCGCCGTCATTGCGAGGAGCGGAGCGACGAAGCAATCCAGAGGCCGGTGCGAGCGGCCCTGGATTGCTTCCCCCGGCTCAAGGCCGGGGTCGCAATGACGGTATGGGATAATTGTCAGGTCAAGTCGCCAGCCACACCCTGTTCAGGTGCATCTCGCGGGCGAAGTGGTATTCGAAGCCCTGCACCTTGTCGGTGCTGGCGGTGAAGATCTTCAGCCAGAACGGGATGATGGCGATCGCGTCCTCCTGCATGATCTCTGCCAGCCGGTGCACCAGCACCTTGCGCTTCTCGATGTCGAGCGTCGCCTGGGCCTGGTCGAGGATCTTGTCGAACTCCGGATTGGCATAGCCGGTCTCGTTCCAGGCGACGCCGCTGCGATAGCCCAGCGCCAGCACCTGCACCGCCAGCGGCCGGGTCAGCCATTGGGTCACCGAGAACGGCCATTTGGTCCAGCGGTCCCAGAAGGTGGCGCCGGGCAGGACGTTGACCTTGAGGTCGATGCCGGCCGGCTTGACCATCTCCGACAGCACCTGGGCGGTGTCGATCTCGTGCTTCAGCGCGTCCTGGCAGTTGATCTCGATCGACAGTCCGTTCGGATAGCCGGCCTCGGCGAGCAGCTTCTTGGCCTTGTCGATGTCCGGCGCCGGCAGCGGCAGGGCGGTGTATTCCGGATGGATCGGCGAGACGTGGAAATCCTCACCCGGCGTGCCGAAGCCCTGATAGGCCAGTTCGGTCAGGCGCTTATGGTCGACGCAGGCCTGGATCGCCTGGCGCACCGCCTTCTTGTCGAAGGGCGGCTCGCTGAGGCGGAAGCGGGCGACGCCGGTCTCCGCCGTCAGCTTCTCGTACTGCTTCAGCCCCGGCACGCCCTGCACCGCAGGCAGCAGGTTGACCGGCACCTGGCTCACCAGGTCGACCTGGCCGGAGCCCAGCGCCGCCAGCCAGGCGGCCGGGTCGCTGCCGAGGTCGATGTATTCGACGCCGTCGAGATAAACCTCCTCGCCCCAGTATTCCGCCGCCGGCCGCTTCTCGAACACCGCGCGCGACCCGACCGCCACGTCCTTCAGCCGGAACGGGCCGGTGCCGACCGGGGTCTTCATCAGGTTGGCGCCGGATTTGGCGAAGTCGCGATGGGTGATCAGCGCCGGATAGTCACCGAGGCTCTCCGGGAACTGCAGCATCGGGCTCTGCAGATGGAAGCGCACGGTGTGGTCGTCGACCCGCTCCAGCGCGTTCGGCGCGATCTTGACGGTATCGCCCTCCTTCACCGTCAGGCCGCTGAACCGGCCCTGGTTGGAGGAGCCGGTCTTGCTGTCGAGCCAGCGCTCGAAGGTCTTGATCACGTCGTCGGCGTTGAAATCGTCGCCGTTGTTCCATTTGACGTTCTTGCGGAGATGGAAGGTCCACTCGCTGACATCGTCATTCGCCTCCCATTTCTCGGCCAGCCAGGGCCGGGAGACGTCGTCGGTGCCGATCGACACCAGCGGCTCGACGATCAGCCGCCCGATATTGCCCTTCTCCGACCAGTCGTAGATCGCGGGGTCGGCGCAATCCATCACCGGCATGCCGATACGCAGGATCCCGCCCTTGCGCGGCGTGTCCTGCGCCAGAGCCTGCGGGATCATGGCCTCGCCGGTGATCCGCCCGGCCATGGCATAGGCGGCCGGCGCCGCCATGCCCAGCAGGGCGGCGGTGCGGATGAAGTCGCGCCGTCCGATCCGGCCGGCCTTCAGCTGCTCGGCCATCGGCGGAATGGCCGGATGCAGGCGGCCCGGGGTCTCGTCGTTGCTCATGGTCAGCTCCCTGTTTGTTGGTTCAGCTTTGTTGGGCCCGGCCGACGGCCAGGTCGTGGAAGGCGCGCGCGACCATCAGGTCGAGATGGCCGCCGCCGGCATTCTTGAACAGCGTGATCTCCTCGGCCGAGCGGCGGCCGACGGCGGCGGCGCAGAGCTCCGCCAGCTCGGCCACGACGTCCGCCGCCGTGATCGCGCCGGCGGCGATTGCCCGGGTGAACTCGCCGCAATGGCCGACCGCGAAGCGCCGGGTGTCGACGAACAGCCGGGCCCGGCGCATCGCCTCGCCATCGGCCTCGCGCATCTCCGGGGTGAAGGACCCGACCAGGTCGACATGCGCCCCCGGCTTCAGCCAGGCGCCGCGCAGCACCGGTGTGCGAGAGGCGGTGACGCAGGAGACGATGTCGGCCGCGCGCACCGCCGCCTCGGCATCCTCGACCGCGCCGATCTCGACGCCGGGGACGGAGAGGGCGGCCGCCAGCGCCCTGGCCTTGTCCGCCGTGCGGTTCCAGATCGCCACGCGGCGGATCGATGGCCGCACTGCCAGCATGTATCGGATCTGCATCTCGGCCTGCGCGCCGGCGCCGAGCACCGCCAGCGTCGCCGCGTCCGGCCGGGCCAGCAGGTCGGCGCCGAGGGCGGAATCGGCCGCGGTCTTGGCGCGGGTGAAGCTCTCGCCGGTGATCACCGCCTGCGGCCTTCCGTCCCGGCCGTCGAACAGCACGACGACCGACCGGATGTTCGGCCCGGCGCCGCGCCCCTCATTGCCCGGGAACACCGCGGCCAGCTTGGCTCCCAGCGCGGCACCTGGCTGCCAGGCCGTCCAGGTCAGCAAGCCGTTGGGGGCGCCCGGCTCCTCCAGCAATAGGCGCTCGACCACGCCGATCCCCTGCCGGTGCCCCTCGCGTAGCCGCCCGACCAGCCACAGCGGGTCGACTGCAAGCGCGTCGGCATCGATGGCGAGGATCGTGGCCATCAGACGTCCTTCAGCAGCCGCAGCGCGTCGTACACCGCGGCGTGGATGTTGCGCGAGGAGACGGCGTCGCCGATCCGCCACAGCACGAAGCGGCCCTCCGGATTGCGCCGCACCGCCTGCGGCCGGGCGGCGATCATCGCCTCGTAATCCACCGCGCCGAGATTGGACGACAGCGGCTTCAGCGCGAAATACAGCTCGTCCAGCGGCAGGGTGCCGTGCTCGACCACCACCTGGTCGGCCTGCTTCTCGACCCGGCGATGGCCGTATTCGTCGAGGAAGCTGGCGACCAGCCGGTTGCCGTCGCGGCGCACGCTCTCCAGCCGCAGGTTGATCGTGACCTGCACGCCGTGCTCGGAGAAGGCGCGGAAATAGGCCGGGTAGCTGGTGCCGCCGACATCCGGGGCCAGCATCCGCTCCGGCGTCACCAGCTCCAGCCGGCTGCCGGCCTGGGCGATGAACTCGGCCGCGGTCAGGCCGGGATGGGCGCCGTTGTCGTCGTACAGCAGCACGGTCTCGGCCGGCTTGACGGCGCCGGACAGGATGTCCCAGCTGGTGGTCACCAGATCCTCGCCGGCATCGAGGAAGCTGGTGTTCGGCAGGCCGCCGGTCGCCACCACCACGACATCGGGCGCCTCGGCCAGCACGTCGCTGGCCTCGGCATAGGTGTTGAACCGCATCGCCACGCCGTGGCGCTCGCATTCGGCCATGCGCCAGTCGACGATGCCCATAATCTCGCGCCGGCGCTGCAGGCCCGCGGTGATGCGGATCTGGCCGCCCGGCTGGTCCGCGGCCTCGAACAGGGTGACGGCATKGCCGCGCTCGCCGGCCACCCGCGCCGCCTCCAGCCCGGCAGGGCCGGCGCCGACCACCACCACCTCGCGCCGCGGCCCGGTCGTGCGGGGCACGACATGCGGCATCGTTGCCTCGCGCCCGGTGGCGGCGTTGTGGATGCAGGCCGCCTGGCCGCCATAGATGCTGTCGATGCAGTAGCCCATGCCGACGCAGGGCCGGATCTCGGCCTCGCGCCCCTCGATCACCTTGCGGGCGATGTGCGGGTCGGCCATGTGCGGCCGGGTCATCCCGACCATGTCGAGCTTGCCGCTCTCGATCGCGTGGCGGGCGGTGGCGACGTCCTGGATCCGCGCGGCATGGAAGGTCGGCACCTTCGTCGCCGCCCGCACCTCGCCGGCGAAGTCGAGATGGGGGGCGGAGCGGGCGCCCATGCCGGGGATCACATGCGACAGCGCCTCGTCGGTGTCGATATGGCCTTTGATGACGTTGACGAAGTCGATCAGGCCGGAGGCGACGAGCCGGCGCGCGATCTCCAGCCCCTCGGCCTTGGACAGGCCGCGCTGCCAATCCTCGTCGCAGACCATGCGGGTGCCGACGATGAAATCCGGCCCGACCCGGTCGCGGATGGCGCGCAGCACCTCGAAGGCGAAGCGCAGCCGGTTGTCCAGGTCGCCGCCGTATTCGTCATCGCGCTGGTTGGTGGCTGGCGACCAGAACTGGTCGATCAGATGGCCGTAGCATTCGAGCTCCAGCCCGTCGAGCCCGCCGGCCTGGACCCGCTCGGCGCCGTCGGCATAGGCGGTGACGATGCGCTCGATATCCCAATCCTCCATCGCCTTGGGGAAGGCGCGGTGCGCCGGCTCGCGCACCGGGGAGGGGGCGACGACCGGCAGCCAGTCCTCCTTCGACCAGCTGGTGCGGCGGCCGAGATGGGTGACCTGGATCATCACGGCGGCGCCGTGCGAGTGCACGTCGTCCGCCAGCTCCTTCAGCCAGCGCACCACCTCGTCCTTGTACAGCAGGATGTTGCCGAAGGCCTGCGGGCTGTCCGGCGCCACGACCGAGGAGCCGCCGATCATCGTCAGGGCGATGCCGCCCCTGGCCTTCTCGGAATGGTACAGGCGGTACCGCTCCTTCGGCAGGCCGTCCTCGGTGTAGGCCGGCTCATGCGCAGTCGACATGAAGCGGTTGCGCAGGGTCAGATGGCGCAGTGTGTAGGGCTGCAGCAGGGGATCGGCGTTCGACATGTCGTCCGGTGGCGGATCGTTGTGACGGTTTCACTCTTTCGACCGGCCGGCCGATGGTAAACCGAATTTCCTTCACGCCGGCATGAGCCCAGTCGATGCAAACCCTCCGCGGCAGCCTGCCCTCGCTCAACGCCCTGGCGGTGTTCGAGGCGTCGGCGCGGCGGCTCAGCTTCTCCAGGGCGGCGGAGGATCTGGCGATCACGCAATCAGCGGTCAGCCACGGCATCCGCCAGCTCGAGGCCTCGCTCGGGCTCGACCTGTTCATCCGCCATCACCGCCGGCTGGAGCTGTCGCYGGAGGGCGAACGGCTCTACGCCGCAGTCGCCACCAGCCTGTCCGCCATTGCCCAGGCGGTCGACGACATCACCGGGCGGTCCATGGCGGCGGCGCAGCGTGAGATCGTGATCGGAGTCTCGACCTCGATGGCCGCCCATTGGCTGCTGCCGCGCTTCGCCGTCTTCCGCGCCGCCTTTCCGGTGGTGCCCCTGCGCATCCAGACCATCGACCGCGACGCCGACCCGGGCGAGGACGGCATCGATGTCGTGATCCGGCTCGGCGACGGCAAATGGCCCGACCACGACACGATCCCGTTGTGGGAGGAGCATGTGCACGCCGTGGCCAGCCCGGCCTATCTGGCTGAGCACGGCCCGTTGCGCGACGCCGCCGACCTGCACCGCTGCCAGCTGATCCATTACGAGGATCCGCTGCGCCGCCGGGCCACCTGGGGCGAATGGTTCGCCGCGCTCGGCCTGCCGGCGCCCGGGCCGGCGCGGTCGCTGCGGGTCACCGACCATACGGTGGCGCTGCAGGCGGCGATGGACGGGCAAGGGGTGACGCTGGGCTGGCGCCCGATCATCGACGACCTGATCCGGACCGGCCGCCTGGCCGACGCCTTCCCCCGGCACGTCGCGACCGGCCGGCACTTCTACATCGTCACCGTCCGCGGCGCGACGCTGCGCAAGCCGCTGTCGCTGTTCTGCGACTGGCTGGCCGCCCAGGCCGCGGCGATGAAGGGCTGGTAAGTCCGGCCCCGCCGACCATGTCCGAAAACCGCGAGCGCGATCGTGCCGGACGTGAGATCGTCGAGGCATGGAATCGCTCGATCCCGAAGCCTGCTACCGCGCCCTCGTGACCCGCGACCCGCGGTTCGACGGGCGCATCTTCGTCGGCGTGACCTCCACCGGCATCTACTGCCGCCCGGTCTGCCCGGCCCGCACGGCGAAGTTCGAGAACTGCCAGTTTTACGCCTCCGCCGCCGCGGCGCAGGAGGCCGGATTCCGGCCCTGCCTGCGCTGCCGGCCGGAGACGGCGCCGGACCTCGCCTCATGGCGCGGTACCTCCAACACCGTGTCGCGCGGCCTGGCGCTGATCGCCGACGGCGCGCTGGACGGCGGCGAGGCCGGGGTAGAGGCGCTGGCCGAGCGGCTCGGCGTCGGCGGCCGCCAGCTGCGGCGGCTGTTCAAGCAGCATCTCGGCGCCACGCCGGTCGCCGTGGCCCAGACCCGGCGCGTGCTGTTCGCCAAGCAGCTGATCCAGGAGACGCGGATGCCGATGGCCGAGGTGGCGCTGGCCGCCGGCTTCGGAAGCATCCGCCGCTTCAACGAGACCTTCCACGACCTGTTCCGCCGCCCGCCCAGCGCGCTGCGCCGGCGGGCCTGGGCCGGGCTGCCGGTCGATTCGGTCGCCGCCGGCGGGGTGACGCTGCGGCTGCGCTACCGCCCGCCCTATGACTGGCCGGCGATGCTGGCCTATCTGCGGGCCCGCGCCATCGACGGCGTGGAGCAGGTGGTGGGCGAGGTCTACCGGCGCAGCGTCGCCGAGGGCGAGGAGATCGGCACCGTCGAGATCCGGCACGAGCCGGCGCGCGACAACTTGGCGGTGCTGGTGCGCTTCCCCTCGGTCCAGCGCCTGCCGGGCATCCTGGCCCGGGTCCGCCGCGTCTTCGATGTCGGTGCCGATATCGAGGCGATCGGCGCCCATCTGTCGCAGGACCCGTTCCTGGCGCCGCTGGTGGCGCAGCGGCCGGGCCTGCGCGCCCCCGGYGGCTGGGACGGGTTCGAGCTGGCGGTGCGCGCCGTGCTGGGCCAGCAGGTCACCGTGGTCGCGGCGCGGCAGCTGGCCGGCCGGCTGGTGGGGATCTGCGGCGCCGAGGTGCCGGCGGCGGCACGGCTGAACCCGGCCCTGTCCCGTGCCTTCCCGTCGCCGCAGCGGGTGGCCGCGGCCGATCTCGGCACGCTCGGCATGCCCGGGTCACGCCGGGCGACGCTGACCGCGCTGGCCGAGGCCGCCATCGCCGACCCGCATCTGTTCCGGCCCTTCGGCACGGTGGAGGAGGCGATCGCCCGGCTGCGCCGGATCCGCGGCATCGGCGACTGGACGGCGCAGTACATCGCCCTGCGCGCCCTGCGCGAGCCCGACGCCTTCCCGGCCAGCGACATCGGCCTGCTGCGCGGCGCCGCCGACGGCGACGGCGTGCGGCCGACCCCGGCTGATCTGTTGGTACGGGCCGAGCCCTGGCGGCCCTGGCGCGCCTATGCCGCACAGCATCTCTGGGCCGCCGATGCCGTGCCGGTGACGAGGGCGAAGCATGGCTGAGGCGCTGGTCTTCGACCGCCTGCCGAGCCCGCTCGGCGAGTTGCTGATCGTCGTCGATTCCGCCGGCCGGCTGCGAGCCATCGACTGGGCCGAGGAGGAGGGGTTGCGCGACCGGCTGGCCCGCAGCCTCGGCGGCGACGATTTTACCCTGGCGCCGCAGCGCGACCCCGCCGGCCTGACCGCGGCGCTGGAGGCGTATTTCGCCGGCGACCTCGCCGCGATCGACACGCTGCCGGCCGAGGCCGTCGGCACCCCGTTCCAGCGTTCGGTGTGGGCGGCGCTGCGCGGCATCGCCTGCGGCACCACCGTGTCCTATGGCGAGATCGCGCGGCGGATCGGCCAGCCCGGCGCCATGCGCGCCGTCGGCCTGGCCAACAATTCCAACCCGATCCCGATCGTGGTGCCCTGCCACCGCGTGATCGGCGCCGACGGCTCGCTGGTCGGCTTCGGCGGCGGCCTCGACCGCAAGCGCTGGCTGCTGGACCATGAAGGCGCCGGCAGCCGGCAATTGTCCCTGGCCATCTGAAACCAAAATCCTGGGAGAGAACCGCTCATGACCGCCACCCGTCAGGCCGATGCCCTGCAGCAGTTCCGCCGCCTGCACCAGGACGGCATCCTGCTGCTCGCCAATGCCTGGGACGCCGGCAGCGCCCGGCTGATCGAGAGCCTCGGCGCCAAGGCCATCGCCACCACTAGCGCCGGCGTCGCCTGGGCGCATGGCTATCCGGACGGCGACGTGCTGCCGTTCGACCTGCTGGCCGCCACCACCGCCGGCATCACCCGCATCGTCAAGGTGCCGCTGACCGTCGATTCCGAGGGCGGCTACAGCGACGACCCGGCCGCCGTGGGCGAGTCGATCGCCCGGCTGATCGGCGCCGGCGCCGCCGGCATCAACATCGAGGACGGGGCGGGAACGCCCGACCTGCTCTGCGCTAAGATCGCGGCGATCAAGCGCGCCGCCGCCCGCAGCGGCCAGGACGTGTTCATCAACGCCCGCACCGACGTCTATCTGCGCGGCCTGGCGCCGGAGGGCGGTAAGGTGGCGGAGGTGCTGTCCCGGGCCGGGCGCTACCGCGACGCCGGCGCCGACGGCATCTTCGTGCCCGGCGTAACGAGGCCGGACGAGATCGAGGCGATCGCCACCGCGGCGCCGCTGCCGCTGAACGTGATGTCCCGGCCGGGGCTGCCCGGCGCGACGGAGCTTGCCGCCCTCGGCGTCCGCCGCCTCAGCGCCGGCTCCGGCATCAGCCAGACGGTCCTCGCCCGGACCGCGGAGCTAGCCCGGTCGTTCCTGCAGGATGGCGTCTCCGGCCCGCTGGTCTCGGGCGCCATGCCCTATCCGGAGATCAACGCGCTGATGACGGAGCGGTAGCGGCACGACAGCCTTGGCGATCAGGCTCCGGCGCTGCCGCCCGGCCGCGCCGCCAAGCTGTCCCGGCTACGGTCAACCGGCAGGCGAACTCGGTTGCGCGGCATAGAAGGCGCGCTTCGCTTCATACATCAGCATGTCGGCGCGACGGACCACGGATTCCAGCCGCTCTCCGGGCTGGCTGCTCGCGATCCCGATCGAGAAACTGAGGGGCGGGCCCGGATAGAACTGGTTATTGATGTCCACCAGTTGATTGAGTTTATCGACGAGGGCCTCGCCCTCCTTCTCCTCGGTCCCGGGCAGGAGGATCGCGAACTCGTCGCCTCCGATCCTGGCGGCATGGGCCGGCTTATCGATCAGCTTGCCCAGCACCTCGCCCGACCGGCGGAGAAGCCCGTCGCCGGCGAGATGACCGAGCTCGTCATTCGTCGCCTTGAGGCCGTTGACGTCGGCGACGATGATCGTCACCGGGAACGGGCCTTTGCGCTCCAGACGATTGAGCTCGTCCGCATAGAAGGATCGGTTGAACAGCTTGGTCAGCTCATCGTGCTGCCCCAGATATTCGAGATATTCCTCGGCCTTCTTGCGGGCCGTGATGTCGGTGAGGGCGAGCTGGACGAGAGACCAGTCGTTCTCATGTCCCGGCAGCACCGAGAACTGTAGATGGACATGAAGCTGGGTGCCGTCGAGCGCATAGTTTACGACCTCGCGCTGCTGGAACAGCTTGCCTTCCCAGAGATCCACGAGCTGGCCTCGGAAGTGCGGCAGCATGTCAGCCCGGAAAACCTCGCCGACCCGCCGGAGCAGGGTCCTCTTGTCCGGGGAGGCGAACAGTTTGAGCGTATGCTCGTTGACATCGATTACCCTGATTTCACTGAGGCAGCGTTCGACGAAATCGGGATGAACGTCGATGAACACCCGCAGATCGCTGATGCCCCGGTCCCTCAGTCCGTCGAGCAACAGCTTGATCCGGCTGAAATCCTCCACCCACAGCGAGATCGGGGAGTGCTGAAACAGGCCCTGAGCGAAGTTCTCGCTTGCGGCGAGTGCGCGACGTGCAGTCTCCCGCCCGGTGACGTCCTCGATCGCGACCAGTACCCGGTCCCATTGCTCCTCATGGCCCGGCAACAGAATGCCTCTCAGCTGAACGTCCAGGCGCTGGCCGGAGAGGGTGTAGTTGACGGTGTGGCTGGAGAACTCGCGCTCACCATTCCACAGCTGGTCGAGTTCATCGACATGCGTCGCAAGCATGTCGGCCTGAAAGATGAGGTCAAGATTGTCTCGCAGATGCTCGAAATCCTTGGCCCCGAGGAGGGTCAGTGTCCGCCTGTTGACCTTGATCAAGCGGATGCAGTTCGAGCAGGCCTTGGTCAGTTCGGGATGCTGCGTGAGATGGGAGCGCAGATCCAAGACCCCGTCACCGCGCCAGCTCTCGAACAGAAGGCGGAGCTCGCTGTAGTCCTCCAGCCACAGGGATACCGGGGCGAGTTCGAACATATCCACGTCGTCGACGGGTGAATCTGTGTTTTGGGGCATGGGTCAGGTCAGAAGGAGGATCTAGAAGGCAATGATCGTGGTCTTGCCGACCAATATGCAAGGCCAGTTTGTCCACGCGCCCGATAAGCCGAAAATCCGGTTTCGGCATGACGACGAGATACGCCGGTCTGAATGCTTCCTGGACAGAGACCCCGCCACTGGCTGGGCGAAATTTCCGTGGTGCAGTAGGGCATCATATGTCCAGATCTTTGAGAGTGCGCATGGGCCGGTAGCGTGCCGGAGCGCCGCACCGCCAGGAGAAGAGGAGAAGGGGGATGTCCAGAGTCTCGGCTTTCGCCGCGCTCGCCGGCACGGCGTTGCTGCTCGGCGCCTGTGCCAGTTCGGCCGATGTCATCGGCCGGCGGGAGGACATGCTGGCTGCCGCCGGCTTCAGCCTGCGGCCTGCAGACACGCCGGACCGTATCGCCTCGCTGAAGGGACTGCCACCCCACAAATTCGTCTCCAGCGTTCGCAGCGGCGTCGTGACCTATGTCTATGCCGACCCGACGATCTGTGGCTGCCTCTATGTCGGCGACCAAGCCGCCTATGGCCGCTATCAGAAACTGGTGTTCGACAAGAAGATCGCCGATGAGCAGCAGATGGCAGCGCAACTGAACGACAATGCCGCGCTGAACTGGAGCGTCGGACCCTGGGGAGCGTGGCCACCCTACTGGTGACGCGCCGCTCGTCCGTAACGCAAGGCTGGCGGATGGGGTGGGATTCGAACCCACGGTGACGTTGCCGCCACGCCGGTTTTCAAGACCGGTGCCTTAAACCGCTCGGCCACCCATCCGGACCGGCCGCACCATACGGATTTGCCCCGCCGGTTTCAAACCGCTTCGTATCGTCAGCACCGCCGAGACCGTGCCGGCAACATCCGACGATTGAAATCGTGAGTTGTCGGTTTTCGCTGCGAACCGAAGCGGTTACGGGCCGTGCTGTCAAACCGGTCTGCACGCCAATACAACCTATGAGCGCAGGCAGAAATTCACAGAAATACTAGGCGCCGACCGGCGCCGTGGATCGGCCGCCCAGCACATGCTCAGATATGCCGGAGCGAGACGGGACGAATATGCTGGACCATTGACCGGATGTTGTGACATACGGTTTGACATGACTGCCGAACCGATCCTGCCCCGGTCCGGACGCCGTTCTTTTTGCGTGAGATCTAGCCGCACGAAGTCGGATCGTTCCCTGGGACTCGCCGTCGTTGCAGCCATCGGCGTGGCGCTGCTTGCCACCGGATGCGCTCCCTCCCAGCCGGGGAAGGGGAGCATCGCCGAACGGCCCGTTCTCGCTCGCCCCGCTGATCCGGGTGTCGTCGCCATCAACGGTGTGCGCTACGTGGCGCGGACCGACCGCGATTCGGTGCAAGTCGGCACCGCCACCTGGTATGGCCCCGGCTTCCACGGCCGTAAGACGGCTAGCGGTGAGCGCTTCGACAGCGGCCTTGTCACCGCCGCGCATCGCAGCCTGCCGCTGCCCAGCCTCGTCAAGGTCACCAACCTCGACAACGGCCGGACGCTGATCGTGAAGATCAACGACCGCGGCCCGTTCGTGCGGTCGAAGATCATCGACATGTCCGCCCGCGGCGCGGAGCTGCTGGGCTTCCGCGGCAACGGCTCGGCCCGGGTCAAGATCCAGGTGCTGGAGGAGGCGGACCGCTTCCAGGCGCTGCAGCAGCAGCGCGACCAGGCGCGGAAGAGCCAGGTCGCCTCGGCCGGCAAGGACGACGACCTCGTCGACACGCGCTACATCCCCGTGCCGCCGGCGCCGGCGGTGCCCGACCGGCTGCCCGAGATCGTCGGCAATGCCGGGGACGAGGCGAAGCCGAACCCGGCCGGCCTGTTCGTCGCCGCCGCCAAGGCCACCCGGCCGCAGCAGGTCGCCTCGCTGTCCGACGCCCTGCGCCGCTTCGGTCCGGTCTCGACCGCCGCCGCGTCCGGCGCGGTCGAGTTGCGCATCGGACCCTTCATCGACCCCAAGGCCGCATCGAGCGCCTTGAAGCAGATCGCCAGCGCGGGCTATTCCGGAGCACGCATCGTCGCCGAGTGACCCTTCGGTTCGCGGTGCGACGAGGCCGCAACCGAGGACGGATCGCTTGGGCACGCGCGGACAGTTCATCACGCTTGAAGGCGGTGAGGGCTCGGGCAAGAGCACCCAGGTCAGGCGCCTTGCCGCCGATCTCGCCCGGCGCGGCGTCGAGGTCGTGAGCACGCGCGAGCCCGGCGGGTCGCCGGGGGCGGAGGCGATCCGCAACCTGCTGGTCAAGGGCGACACCGACCGCTGGGACCCGGTGACGGAGGCACTGCTGCATTTCGCCGCTCGGCGCGACCATCTGCGGGTCACCGTGCGCCCGGCGCTGGAGCGCGGCGCCTGGGTGGTGTCCGACCGCTACGCCGACAGCTCGATGGTCTATCAAGGCTGGGGTATGGGCGTGGACCGCGCCGCCCTCGACACCCTGTTCCGGATCGCCACCGACGGCCTGAAGCCCGATCTGACCCTGATCCTCGATGTGCCGGTCGAGACCGGCCTGGCCCGCGCCGGCGCCCGCCGCGGCGGCGAGGACCGCTATGAGCGGATGGGCGAGGCCCTGCACCAGCGCCTGCGCGAGGGCTTCCTGGCCGTCGCCGCGGCCGAGCCGGAGCGCTGCGTCGTGATCGACGCCGGCGGCACGGTCGACGAGGTCGCGGCTGCGATCCGCGCGGCGGTCGACGCGAAGTTCGGGCCGGCGCCGTGAGTGCAGAGTTTCCCGCACCCCGCGCCAACCCGCGGCTGCTCGGCCATGAGGCGGCGGAGGCGGCGTTCCTCGAGGCGCTGCATGCCGGCCGGCTGCCGCATGCCTGGCTGATCACCGGCCCGCCTGGCATCGGCAAGGCCACCTTCGCCTACCGGGTCGCCCGCTTCCTGCTGGCCGGCGGCCCGCGCGGCGCCCAGAGTCTCGATATCCCGGCCGATCATCCGACCTTCCGCCGCGCCGCCGCGTCCGGCCATGCCGACCTGCTGACCATCGAGCGCAATGGTGGCGGCGAGGAGGAGAAGAAGCGCCGCAGCCGCGAGATCCCGGTCGAGCAGATCCGGCGGATCGAGCCGTTCCTGCGCCTGACCGCGGCCGAGGGCAATTGGCGCGTCGTCATCGTCGACGAGGCCGAGGCGATGAACCGCAACGGCGCCAACGCCCTCTTGAAGATCCTGGAGGAGCCGCCGGCCCACGCGATCCTGCTGCTGAGCTGCGGCAATCCCGGCGCGCTGCTGCCGACCATCCGGTCGCGCTGCCGCCATTTGGCGCTGGAGCCGCTGCCGGACGCGACGGTCGACCGGCTGCTGGCCGAGCACGCGCCCGATCTCGACCCCGGGGAACGGGCGTCGCTGGTCCGGCTGGCCGAGGGCAGCATCGGCCGGGCGGCGGCGTTGATCGAGGAGGGTGGGCTCGGCCTGTACCGCGACATGCTGGGCCTGCTCGACGACTTCCCGCGGGTCGATTTCCGCGCCGTGCACAAGATGGGAGACCGGATCGGGCTGGTCGCGGCGGAGTCCAGCTGGCGCCTGTTCACCGGGCTCCTGATCTGGTGGATGGAGCGGCTGGCCCGCGCCGCCGCCCGCGGCACCGCCCCGGCCGAGATCGTGGCGGGGGAGGGTGCGGTGATGCAGCGCGTGGTCGGGGCCCTGGGGCGGGCCGGCGGCCTTGATCGCTGGGTGGAGCTGTGGGACAACACCCGCCGCCTGTTCGCTCAGGCGGACGGGTCCAACCTCGATCGGAAGCAGGTTCTCCTGCAGGCGTTCATCGGCATCGAGCGCGCCTGCAACGGCTGACCGCCGCCGTAGCACGGAAAGAGGCCGCGATGCCGGCGCCGAAGACATTCTACATCACCACCCCGATCTACTACGTCAACGACAAGCCGCATATCGGCCACGCCTACACCACGCTGGCCTGCGACGTGCTGGCCCGGTTCAAGCGGCTGGACGGCTATGACGTCCATTTCCTGACCGGCACCGACGAGCACGGCCAGAAGGTGCAGAAGGCGGCTGAGGCGGCCGGGGTGGACCCGCAGGCCTTCACCGATCGGGTCAGCCAGAACTTCCGCGACCTGGCCGCGGCGATGAACTTCAGCAACGACGACTTCATCCGCACCACCGAGCCCCGCCACATCAAGGCGTCGCAGGCGATCTGGGAGGCGATGAAGGCCAATGGCGACATTTATCTCGGCGGCTATGCCGGCTGGTACTCGGTGCGCGACGAGGCGTTCTACGGCGAGGACGAGCTGACCGTCGTCGACGGCAAGCGCATCGCCCCGACCGGCGCCGAATGCGAATGGGTGGAGGAACCGAGCTATTTCTTTCGCCTGTCCGCCTGGGGCGACCGCCTGCTGGCCTTCTACGAGGCCAATCCGGACTTCATCGCGCCGGAGTCCCGCCGCAACGAGGTGATCGCCTTCGTCAAGTCGGGCCTGCGCGACCTCTCGATCAGCCGCACTACCTTCAACTGGGGCATCGAGGTGCCGGGCGACGAGGCGCACATCATGTATGTGTGGGTCGACGCGCTGACCAACTACCTAACCGCCGTCGGCTATCCCGACACCGGGTCCGAGAGCTTCGAGCGCTGGTGGCCGGCCGACCTGCACATGGTCGGCAAGGACATCCTGCGCTTCCACGCCCTGTACTGGCCGGCCTTCCTGATGTCGGCCGGGTTGCCGGTGACGAAGCGGGTCTTCGCCCATGGCTGGTGGACCAACGAAGGCCAGAAGATCTCGAAGTCGCTCGGCAACGTGATCGACCCGCTGGAACTGATCGAGACCTACGGCCTGGACCCGGTGCGCTATTTCCTGCTGCGCGAGGTCTCCTTCGGCCAGGATGGTGACTTCTCCCGGCGCGGCATGATCCAGCGCACCAATGGCGAGCTCGCCAACGGTTTCGGCAACCTGGCGCAGCGCGTGCTGTCGATGATCGGCAAGAACTGCAACGGCCAGGTGCCGCAGCCCGGCACTCTGACCGATGAGGACCGCGCGCTGTCGGCCCAGGTCCCGGCGCTGCTGGAGACGCTGCGCCGTGAGTTCGACGTCCAGGCCTTCCACCGCGGCCTCGACGCCGTCTGGGCGGTGGTCGGCGAGGCCAACCGCTATGTCGACGAGCAGGCGCCTTGGACCCTGCGTAAGACCGATCCGGCGCGGATGGCGACGGTGCTGTGGGTGCTGGCCGAGACGGTGYGGCGCCTGTCGATCCTGATGCAGCCGGTGATGCCGCAGTCGATGGCGAAAATGCTCGACCAGTTGGCCGTGGCCGCCGACGCCCGCGGCTTCGATCGGGTCGGCGACGACCACGCGCTGGTGCCCGGCACGGCGCTGCCGGCGCCGCGGGGCGTTTTCCCACGCTATGTCGAGCCGGAGGCCACGCCGTAATGCTCGTCGACAGCCACTGCCATCTGGACTTCCCGGACTTTGCGGCGGAGATCGATGACGTGGTCGGCCGTGCCCGGTCGGCCGGGGTCGGCTGCATGCTGACCATCTGCACCCGGCCGGACCGGCTGGCGGCCACGATCGCGTTGGTCGAGCGCTTCCCGATGCTCTACGGGGCGGCAGGGGTGCACCCACACGAGGCCAAGGATTTCACCGATCTGACGGTCGAGGGCATCCTCGCCCTCGTCGCGCATCCGAAGATGGTTGGCATCGGCGAGACCGGCCTCGACTATCACTATGGCCTTAGCCCGATCGAGGCGCAGCAGGAGAGCTTCCGCCGCCATATCCGGGCGGCACGGATCGCCGACCTGCCGGTGATCGTGCACACCCGCGAGGCCGAGGCCGACACGCTTCGGATCCTGGGGGAGGAAGGGCAGGGTGGCGACCGCCCACCGCTGCGCGGCATCATCCATTGCTTCAGCGGAACGCGGCAACTGGCTGAAGAATCAATGAAACTCGGACTTCACATTTCCCTGTCCGGGATCGTCACCTTCAATCGGTCCGAGGACATCCGCGCCACGGCGAAGGACCTGCCGCTCGACCGCATCCTGGTCGAGACCGACGCGCCTTACCTGGCGCCAGTGCCGAAGCGCGGCAAGCGCAACGAGCCGGCCTTCGTCGCGCACACCGCCCAGCGCGTGGCCGAGCTGCACGGGCTGTCGGATTCAGATTTCGCTCAAAGGACGAGCGACAACTTCTTCAGTCTGTTCACGAAGATCCCGAAGCAAGAGGCCTGAGCGATGCGTGTGACGGTGCTCGGCTGTGGCGGTTCGATGGGCGTGCCCATGGTCGGCGGCGTCTGGGGCACCTGCGACCCGGCCAATCCGCGCAACCGCCGGCGGCGCCCGTCGATCCTGGTGCAGAGCGACAGCACGACGATCCTGATCGACACCTCGCCGGACCTGCGCGACCAGCTGCTCGACAACGACGTCAAGCGGGTCGACGCGCTGCTCTACACCCATGTCCATGCCGACCATATCCACGGTATCGATGACCTGCGGCCGCTGGCCTTCAAGCAGCCGATCAATGCCTATATGGACACAGCGGTGCGGCAGGAGTTGGAGGAGCGCTTCGGCTACATCATGACCTCGGTCGAGATGGACCGCGGCTTCTACCATCCCTTCCTGGTGCCGCATCTGCTGGACGGGCCGTTCCGGGTCGGCGACATCGACATCGTGCCGTTCGAGCAGGACCATGGCCGCGTCGTGTCGATGGGCTATCGCTTCGGCCGCTTCGCCTATTCGACCGATGTCGTCCGCCTCGACGACCGCGCCTGGGCGGCGCTGGAAGGGGTGGAGATCTGGATGGTGGATGCGACGCGGCCGGAGCCGCATGTCTCGCACGCCCATCTGGCGCTGACAGTGGAGTGGATCGAGCGGCTCAAGCCCAAGCAGGCCTGGCTGACCCACATGAATCACCAGATGGACTACGATTGGCTGTGCCGGCAGCTGCCGGGCCATGTCCGGCCGGCCCATGATGGGTTGGTGATCGAGGTCTGAGTTCGGGGCGGCGGTCCGGCGCCGCCCCGGTACCGGTTCAGCGGCGCGGCGGCCGGCGCGGCTGCGGCGCCGGATTGGCGGCCTGGTTCGCGGCGGCGCGG
>NZ_JBFRCU010000062.1:0-68667 GCF_052113205.1 Inquilinus sp. YAF38
GCCTTCATCCATCGCGATCGGCGCGATCAGCGTCACCTTCATCGAGATGTTGTCGCCCGGCATCACCATCTCGGTGCCTTCCGGCAGCTCCACCACACCGGTCACATCCGTCGTCCGGAAGTAGAACTGCGGACGGTAGTTGGTGAAGAACGGCGTGTGACGGCCGCCCTCTTCCTTCGTCAGGATGTACGCCTCGGCCTTGAACTCGGTGTGCGGCGTRATCGAGCCCGGCTTGGCCAGAACCTGGCCSCGCTCGACCTCCTCRCGCTTGGTGCCGCGCAGCAGYGCGCCGACATTGTCGCCCGCCTCGCCCTGGTCCAAGAGCTTGCGGAACATCTCGACGCCSGTGCAGRTCGTCTTCWSCGTSKSCTTCAGACCGACGATCTCSAYYTCCTCRCCSACCTTCACGATMCCGCGCTCGATCCGGCCCGTCACCACCGTGCCGCGGCCCGAGATCGAGAACACGTCCTCGATCGGCATCAGGAACGGACGGTCCTTCGGACGCTCCGGCTGCGGGATGTACGCGTCCACCTTCGCCATCAGCTCCAGGATCGCGTCATGGCCCAGCTTCTTGTCGCCATCCTCCAGCGCCACCAGCGCCGAGCCCGGAATGATCGGAATGTCGTCCCCGGGGAAGTCGTAGCTCGACAGCAGCTCGCGGACCTCGAGCTCCACCAGCTCCAGCAGTTCCGGATCGTCGACCATGTCGACCTTGTTCAGGAACACCACCAGCGCCGGCACACCGACCTGGCGCGCCAAGAGGATGTGCTCGCGGGTCTGCGGCATCGGGCCGTCGGCCGCCGACACCACCAGGATCGCGCCGTCCATCTGCGCAGCACCCGTGATCATGTTCTTCACGTAGTCGGCGTGGCCCGGGCAATCCACATGCGCGTAGTGACGGTTCGCCGTCTCGTACTCCACATGCGCCGTCGAGATCGTGATCCCGCGCGCCTTCTCTTCCGGCGCCTTGTCGATCTGGTCGTACGCCGTGAACGTCGCCCCGCCCGTCTCCGCAAGCACCTTCGTGATCGCCGCCGTCAGCGATGTCTTGCCATGGTCCACGTGACCAATCGTGCCGATGTTGCAGTGCGGCTTCGTCCGCTGAAACTTCGCCTTCGCCATTCTCTCTCTCCGTTCTTCTTAAGCGCGCATCAAGCAAGCTTGGCGCGGACTTCGTCGGCGATCGCCTGGGGCACTTGCTCGTAATGATCGAAGTGCATCGAATACTGGGCGCGGCCCTGGGACATCGACCGCAGGGTGTTGACGTAGCCGAACATGTTGGCCAGCGGCACCATCGCGGCGATGACCTGGGCGTTGCCGCGGCTGTCCATGCCCTGGATCTGGCCACGGCGGCTGTTCAGGTCGCCGATGACGTCGCCCATGTAGTCCTCGGGCGTCACCACCTCGACCTTCATGATCGGCTCGAGCAGCGCCGGCCGGGCCTTCGGAATGCCCTCGCGGAACGCGGCGCGGGAGGCGATTTCGAACGCCAGCACCGAGGAGTCGACGTCGTGGTAGGCGCCGTCGATCAGGCTTGCCTTGAAGTCGATGACCGGGAAGCCGGCGATCACGCCGGTGTCCTTGGCCGAGTTCAGGCCCTTTTCCACGCCCGGGATGTATTCCCGCGGCACGGTGCCGCCGATGACCGAGCTTTCGAACTGATAGCCCGACCCCGCCGGCAGCGGCTCGAACACCAGCTTGATGCGGGCGTACTGGCCCGAACCGCCGGTCTGCTTCTTGTGGGTGTAGTCGATCTCGGCCCGCTGGGTGATGGTCTCGCGATAGGCCACCTGCGGCGCGCCGACATTGGCGTCCACCTTGAACTCGCGCTTCATGCGGTCGACCAGGATCTCGAGATGGAGCTCGCCCATCCCCTTGATCACGGTCTGGCCGCTCTCAGGATCCACGGCGACGCGGAAGGACGGATCCTCCTGCGCCAGGCGCTGCAGCGCGGTCGACATCTTCTCCTGGTCGGCCTTCGACTTCGGCTCGACCGCGACCTCGATGACCGGCTCCGGGAACTCCATGCGCTCGAGCACGATCGGCTTGGCCGGATCGCACAGGGTGTCGCCCGTCGTGGTGTTCTTCAGGCCGACCAGGGCGACGATGTCACCGGCGCTGGCCTCCTTGATCTCCTCGCGGTTGTTCGCATGCATCAGCAGCATGCGGCCCACCCGCTCCTTCTGGCTCTTGACCGAGTTCTGGACGTAGGACCCGGCCAGCAGCGTGCCCGAATAGATGCGGGCGAAGGTCAGCGAACCGACGAACGGGTCGGTCATGATCTTGAAGGCGAGAGCCGAGAACGGCGCCTCGTCATTGGTCGGCCGGGTGTCCGGCTCGTCCGAATCGACCTTGTGGCCCTCGACCTGGGCGACGTCGAGCGGCGACGGCAGGAAGTCGACCACGGCGTCGAGCAGGGTCTGCACGCCCTTGTTCTTGAAGGCCGAGCCGCAGAGCACCGGCACGAACTTGAACGCCAGCGTGCCCTTGCGGATGCAGGCGCGCAGCTGGTCCGGCGTCGGCTCGGTGCCCTCGAGATAGGCCTCCATCACCGTGTCGTCCATCTCGACCGCGGTGTCGAGCAGGGCATGGCGGTATTCGGCCGCCTTCTCCTTCAGGTCATCCGGGATCTCGGCGACGCGGAAGTTGGCGCCGAGGCTGTCGTCCTCCCAGATCACCGCCCGGTTTTCGACCAGGTCGACGATGCCGGCATACTCGCTCTCAACGCCGATCGGCAGGTTCAGCACCAGCGGCACCGCGCCCAGCCGGTCCTTGATCATGTCGACGCAGCGATAGAAGTTGGCGCCGATCCGATCCATCTTGTTGACGAAGCAGATCCGCGGAACCTTGTACTTATCGGCCTGGCGCCAGACGGTCTCGGACTGCGGCTCGACGCCCGCCACCGAATCGAACACCGTCACCGCACCATCGAGCACGCGCAGAGACCGCTCGACCTCGATGGTGAAGTCGACGTGGCCCGGCGTGTCGATGATGTTGACGCGGTGGTCGCGCCAGAAGGCGGTGGTCGCAGCCGAGGTGATGGTGATGCCGCGCTCCTGCTCCTGCTCCATCCAGTCCATCGTCGCCGTGCCTTCATGCACTTCGCCGATCTTGTACGACTTTCCGGTGTAGTAGAGGATTCGCTCGGTCGTGGTCGTCTTACCGGCATCGATGTGCGCCATGATGCCGATGTTGCGGTATTTCTCGATCGCGTGGCTACGCGGCATGATCAGTCTCTCGGGCCGGAGGCTGGGTTACCAGCGGTAGTGCGAGAACGCCTTGTTGGCGTCCGCCATCTTGTGAGTGTCTTCGCGCTTCTTCACCGCGGCGCCCCGCTG
The DNA here is from genome assembly GCF_052113205.1 of Inquilinus sp. YAF38. NCBI lineage: Bacteria > Pseudomonadati > Pseudomonadota > Alphaproteobacteria > Rhodospirillales > Rhodospirillaceae > Inquilinus > Inquilinus sp. YAF38. The sequence continues at coordinate 3,339 of NZ_JBFRCU010000062.1, forward strand.
GTTGGAGGCGTCCATCAGCTCGTTCGAGAGGCGGTCGACCATGGTGGTCTCGGAGCGCTTGCGCGCCGCCGCGATCAGCCAGCGGATGGCCAGGGCCTGGCCACGCTCGGCACGGACTTCGACCGGCACCTGGTAGGTGGCGCCGCCGACCCGGCGCGAGCGGACCTCGACATGCGGGCGGACATTCGCCAGCGCCTCATGGAAGGCCACGATCGGATCGGCCTTGGTGCGGCTCTGCAGCTTGTCGAGAGCGTCGTAGACGATCGTCTCGGTGGTGGATTTCTTGCCGTCGTACATGAGGTTGTTCATGAACTTCGACAGGATGACATCGCCGAATTTCGGGTCCGGCAGGATTTCACGCTTCTCGGCGCGATGGCGACGGGACATCTGTGACCTCCTTACTTCGGACGCTTCGCGCCGTACTTCGACCGGCGCTGGCGACGATCCTTGACACCCTGCGTATCGAGCGTGCCGCGAATGATGTGGTAGCGCACGCCCGGCAAGTCCTTCACACGACCGCCGCGGATCATGACGACCGAGTGCTCCTGCAGGTTGTGGCCCTCACCCGGGATGTAGCTGGTGACCTCGAACCCGTTGGTGAGGCGCACGCGCGCCACCTTACGAAGCGCCGAGTTCGGCTTCTTCGGGGTCGTGGTGTAGACACGGGTGCAAACGCCACGCTTCTGCGGGCAGGCCTGGAGAGCCGGCACCTTGTTGCGCGCCCGCTGCGGCTGGCGCGGCTTACGGATCAACTGATTGATCGTCGGCATATCTGCCCTTCTTGGTTCTTCGACAAAAACGGCCCGGCAAAGCGGCCCACCCCTCCGGTCGCCACTGGCTCGACATCACAATCCGAGAGAAGGATGACGCAAACGATACAGGACCCCGAGGCGCCCACGCCTGCGGGGCCAACCGGAGTCCTTCGCTTGTCGCGGCTGCATCCCAGATGCATCCGCGGTCGTCTGTCTCTGCGGAAAGCGCGTCTAACCCGTCGCAAAACGGGTTACAGCCGGCTCCCGGAAAAGCGCGCGGACTATACGGATGCACCCCTGCCCCGTCAAGCCGCATCGATCGCCTGCGAAACGATCAGGCGCCGCCCTGCCCCGGCAGCGAGACCGAGCCCAGCTTGTCGGGGTTGCGGGTCCAGAACACGCCGGTGATTCCCTCGGCTCCGACGGCGATGCCGATGGTGCCCATCAGCTGGTCGCCGTCCATCACCACATAGCCCTGCTGGCCGTTGATCCAGCGCGGCAGATAGGTGAATTCGCGGCCGAACTTGCGCCAGATGCCGTGCAGGAACTGGGCCACCCGCTCGCTGCCCTCGATCACGTTCATCGCCGCCCGCGCCTTGCCGCCGCCGTCGCTGTAGAGCTGGGCGTCGCGGGCCAGCAGCGCGGTCAGCTGTGCCAGATCGCCGGAGCGCAGCGCGTCATGGAAGGCGGTCAGCATCGCCTGGTGCCGCGGCTGCGGCACCGGCTCGGCGGCAAGGCCGCTGCCCTCCAGCTTGCGCCGGGCGCGGCTGACCAGCTGGCGGGTGGCGGCGTCGCTGCGGTCGAGCGCGGTCGCCACGGCGGCATGCTCCAGGCCGAAGACATGCTGCAGCAGATAGGCCGCGCGCTCGACCGGCGTCAGCTTCTCCAGCAGCAGCAGGAAGGCGGTGGTCAGCGTCTCGCTGCGCTCCAGCTCCTCGGCGGCGGAGGGGGCGGTGTCGGTCACCAGCGGCTCCGGCAGCCAGGGACCGACATAGGTCTCGCGCCGGTGCCGGGCCGAGCGGAGCTGGTCGATGCACAGCCGGGTGCAGGCGGTGACCAGCCAGGCCCGGGCGCTGTCGACGGCGCCGCGGTCGGCCGCCTGCCAGCGCAGCCAGGTCTCCTGCACCGCGTCCTCGGCATCGGCGCGCGAGCCGAGCATGCGGTAGGCCAGGCCCCACAGGACCCTGCGGCTGGCTTCGAAGTCCGCGGCGTCGGAACGGGCATGGGCGTGGTCCATCTGCGTCTCGGGGGCGAAGGGCGACACGGACAAGACGGGACAGCCTCTGCAGATGTGACGTGGCAGCCTACACCCGCTCGGCCAGATGCCGCGCGCGGACCTCGTCGAGCCCTGCGACGATGCTGCGGGCGTCGAAATGCGCCCTCGCCCGGGCCGGCCCAGCGAGCTGCAGCCGGCGGCGCAGCGCCGGGTCGCCGATCAGGGTCTCGGCCGCCGCCTGGATGGCCTCCGCCGTCACCTTCGGCAGGGTGACCGCCGTGTCGCCGGTGATCTCGCGCAGGCCGCCGGTGCCGGAGCAGATCAGCGCGGCGCCCCAGGTCAGCGCCTCCAGCGCGGTGCGGCCGAACGGCTCCTCATAGACCGAGGGCACCGAGGCGATGGCGGCGCGGCGGACCCAGCCCATGACCTCGTCATGCGGCATGAAGGGCAGGAACTGCGCCCGGTCGCCGGCCTCGGCCAGGGTCGCCTTGACTCGGCTGACGAAGGCCGGGTCGCGGCCGCGGCCGATCATCACCGCCCGCCAGTCCGGATGCGCCGCCAGCACCGGCTTCATCGCCCGGGCGAATTCCAGCGGCCCCTTGTCCGGGATCACCCGCCCGACCTGGATGATGATGTTCTCCTTGGCCTCGGGCGGCGGCGCCGGCGCGTCCATGTCGAGGCCGTTATAGACGACGTCGAGCGTGCCCTTGAACCAGGGCGCGTGCGCCTGGAAGTGCCGGCGCAGCGCCTCGGACACGAAGACGAAACCGGCGAAGCGGGAGACGGCGGCCCGATAGTGCAGCCGCCACAGCAGGCCCTTGTGGAAGCGGATGAAGTTGTGCCGGAAGTACAGGAGCGGCACCCGCGGCAGGGCCCGGGCGAGGGCCGAGGCGGTCACCCGGTGGGCGTGGACCTCGATCAGCGACGGGTTCAGCGCCTTGATCTGCGGCAGTGCCCGCTTCATCCAGCGGCGATGCGGCTCCCCCTCCTGCAGCGGGATCGGATGGAAGCGGATGCCCGGGAAGGGCTCGCCCGCATCCTGCCCGACCACGACGATGTCCTGCGCGTAGCGGCTGAAGGTGACGGTATCGCGCGCATAGAGATCGACCGGGCTGGCGCCGACGGCGCCGAACTTCATCTTGCGCGGCAGGACGATGACGATGGGACCCATGGCTACCTCCGGGCGCCTTTATGGCGACCCGCGGCGGCCGATGCCAGGGTTCTCCTGGCCTGCGACCGCGCTGCGAGTTGATCGCAGCCGGCCCCGGGCCTATTCTCCGCCGCGAGATCGCGTGGCCGGCCGAGGGTCGGGCCGCGCTGCAGGAGAACGGTGTGATGCTTCGTTACGATGTGCTCGAACAGGCGGCGGTGGACCGGACGCCGTTCCCGCATGTGATTTCCGGGGATGTGCTGCCCGAGGCGCGCCGCGCCGAGCTGGAGAAGGATTTCCCCGACATCCCGATCACCGGCTTCGTGCCGCCGGACGAGTACCCGGCCGGCGCCGCGTTCAAGGAGCTGGTGTCGGACGTCACCAGCCGGGAATTCGCCACCATGCTCGGCACCAAGTTCGGCCTCGACCTGGCGTCGAAGCCGACCCTGGTCACGGTGCGGAAATGGTCCGAGGCGGCGGCCGGGCGGCCGCACACCGACGGGGCGGACAAGATCGTCACCGCGCTGGTCTATCTGAACCAGGAATGGGCCTCGAACGAGGGCTGCCTGCGCATCCTGACCAGCCAGGACATCAACAGCCCGGATGCCCGGGAAGTGGCGCCGACCTTCGGCAACTTCCTGGCCTTCCAGCGCTCCGACCATTCCTGGCACGGCCACCTGCCGTTCAAGGGCGAGCGCCGGGTGCTCCAGATCGCCTGGTGCGTGAACGAGGAGGCGATCGCCCGCAAGCGCAAGCGCCACGGCCAGTCCAGCTTCCTGAAGAAGCTGTTCTCCTTCGGCAAGAAGCATTGAGCGGAGCGGCCTGAACCCCATATCGCATCAGGGGCGCCGGCCGGCGGCCGGCCCCTCCGACCGACGGGAGACGGCAATGCATCCGATCCGAACCCTTGTCGTCGCCGGCTTCGTCCTGACCGGCTGCATCGCCGCGGCGCCGCCGGAAGCCGCGCCCGACCCGGCCGTGGCGGCGAAGCTGCGGCAGCTGTCCGGCGGCAACGCCTGCAGCGACCGGATCGCCGGGGCGCTGACGGCGGCCGGGATCGCCGCCGACCGGATCACCGATTACGACCTGGCGCCGGCGGCGACGAGCGGCCGGCGCAGTGGAGGGACGCGGCGCAACCTGCAGCGCCAGGCCTGGCTCAAGATGGCCGGCGGCGGCAGCGTCGTGGTGCAGTTCGAGCCGACATCGTGCCGCATCGCCCTCGTCTACGCCCGCGACGGCGCGGTGCTGCCGAGGGCCGGCTGAGGCCCGCGGCCCTCAATCCGCTTTGTCGCTGCTGCCGATGATGCGCCCGGTCGAATCGTAGTGGATCGTCCGGTTGCCCTGTTGGCGGTCATAGCCGAGCGTGCGGCCGACGAAATCGTGGCGGACGACGCGGGAGCCGTCCTGCCGGTCATATCCCGTCATCCGACCTGCGGAGTCGTAGTGGACGGTCCGCTTGCCGTCCTGGCGCCCGTATCCGATCAGGCGCCCCGTCGAATCATACTCGACCTGCCGCTGCGCCGACGCGGTCCCGGCCGTGAGAGGCCCCGAGAGCGCCACAAGCACGCCGAGACCCAGGATCCGCCGCGTCCGCATTCGCTCCTCCCGCACCGCCCGAGCCGAGCCCGGCAGCTTCAACGGCTATCGCCGATTTGCGGCAATTCCGTGGTCCCGGCGGCAAGGCGCTCCAGCAGCGGCACTGCCTCCGCCGGGTCCGGCATGGCGGCGATCTCCCGCGCCATCCGTGCCGCCGCCGACCGACAGCCCGGATCGGCCAGCACTGGCCGCGCGGCCTCGCGCACCGTCTCCGGCGAGCAGCCGACCGGGTCGAGCACCCGGGCGACGCCGAGCGCGGCGCAGCGCTCCGCATTGGCCGGCTGGTCCGCCCCGATCGGCAGCAGGACCATCGGCACGCCATGCGCCAGCGCCCCGATCACGCCGCCCGACCCGGCCTGCGAGACCATCAGGCTGCAACGGGGCAGCAGCAGTGATTGCGGCACGTAGCGCTCGATCCGGACATGCGCCGGCTGCAGGCCGAAGGCGGCCGGGTCGATCTCGCGTCCGGTGGTGACCACCAGGCTGACCGGCAGGTCGCGCAGCCCGGCGACCATCCGCTCGAGCAGGTCCCCGGCTTCGAGATGGAACACGGTGCCGAGCGTGGCGTAGACGACCGGCCGATCGGTCGGCAGGGCCGCGAGCCAGGCCGGCACCTCCGCCGCGGCCTCGCCGACCGACGGGCGGATCAGCCGCGCCGTCGCCGGCAGCGGGTGGGCCGGGTCGCGGAAGGAGGGCGGCACCGGCGACAGCACCAGGTGCCGGCGCAGCATCGCCAGATTCGGATCGGGGCCGAGGCCGTGCTCCGCCCGCAGCGCGGCGAGCGGCGCCGCCACCAGATCGGGCCGGACCAGGGCGCCGGCCGCGATCACCAGCACCGAGGCATGGGGCAGGCCGAGGCGCTCGGCCACGACCATGGCGCCGAAATCCATCTCGTCGCAGACCAGCAGGTCCGGCCGCCAGCGGCCGCACAGATCGAGCAGCGCCGCCGCCCGGTCGCGCGCCACCCGCCCGGCGAAGCCGTCGCGCACCGCCCGGTCCTCTCGCGCCGCGTCAAAGGCGAGCAGCGGCGTGCGGACCGGGGCCGAGCGCAGCGTCTCCCCGCCGGTAGCGAAGGCGGCAAAGCCGGCCGCCTCGACCGTTTCGGTCATCGCCGGCTGCCCGGCGAAGGCGACGTCGTGCCCGACCGCCCGCACCGCCACGGCGAGCGGCACCAGCGGCTGGAAGTGCCCGCTCCCGCCGGCAAAGCTGAACAGGACCCGCATGGCAGTCTCCGGGGGCTGAATGGAGGCGCCCCCGTAGGTTGGGTTCGCGGACGCGAACCCAACATCGCGCAGCCCGGACCGGTGTTGGGTTCGCGATGCGAACCCAACCTACGCGAGCGGCTCAGGCTCCAGACAAAGAAAAACCCCCGCCGGCGGACCGGAGGGGGTTTTCCCTTTGGAGCTAGCCCGGATCAGGCGGCGGCCTCGCCCGAGGGCAGGGCCGGCTCGCCGTCCTGCTCCTCGTGCTGCAGCCGGGCGACCCGGTCGCGCTCGCCGGCGATCGCTCGCAGGCGGTTGACCACCGAGCCGGTGCCCGCCGGGATCAGGCGGCCGACAATGACGTTCTCCTTGAGGCCGGCCAGGTCGTCGACCTTGCCGGAGACCGCCGCCTCGGTGAGGACGCGGGTGGTCTCCTGGAACGAGGCCGCCGAGATGAACGACTTGGTCTGCAGCGAGGCCTTGGTGATGCCCTGGAGCACCGAGACGCCCTTGGCCGGCCGCAGGTTCTCGCGGATCGTCTTCTCGTTCTCTTCCTCGAAGTCCTCGCGGTCGACCTGATCGCCGATCAGGAGGGTGGTGTCGCCCACCTCCGTCACCTCGATCTTCTGCAGCATCTGGCGGACGATCACTTCGATGTGCTTGTCGTTGATCTTCACGCCCTGGAGCCGGTAGACGTCCTGGATCTCATTGACCAGGTAGTCCGCCAGCGCCTCGACGCCGAGGACCGACAGGATGTCGTGCGGCACCGGGTTGCCGTCCAGCAGCTGGTCGCCCTTGAGGACGTAGTCGCCTTCCTGCACCGAGATGTGCTTGCCCTTCGGAATGAGGTACTCGCGCTCCTCGCCCGACTCCTCATGGCGCACGACGATGCGCCGCTTGGTCTTGTAGTCCTTGCCGAACTCGACCCGGCCATCGAGGTCCGAGATGATGGCGTAGTCCTTCGGCTTGCGGGCCTCGAACAGCTCGGCGACGCGCGGCAGACCACCGGTGATGTCACGCGTCTTCGAGCCTTCGCGCGGGATACGGGCCATGACGTCGCCGGCCTGCACCTGCGCGCCGTTCTCGACCTGCAGGATGGCGTCGACCGAGAGGAAGTAGCGCGCCTCCAGGCCGTTCGGCAGGCGGATCACCTCGCCCTTCTCGTCGCGCAGGACGATGCGGGGCTTCAGCTGGTCGCCGCGCGGCTGCTGCCGCCAGTCGACCACCACCTTGGCCGAGATGCCGGTCTGCTCGTCGACGACCTCGCGGATCGAGACGCCTTCGACCAGGTCCATATAGGTCGCCGTGCCCGCCTTCTCGGTGATGATCGGCATGGTGTACGGATCCCACTCGGCCATCTTGCGGCCGCGCTCGATCTTCTCGCCGTCATCGACCAGCAGCTTGGCGCCGTAGGGCAGACGGTGGCGCGCCTTTTCGCGGCCCTGCCCGTCGACGAGCTGCAGCTCGCAATTCCGGCTCATCACCACCAGGACGCCCTGGCCGTTCTTCACCACGTTGCGGTTCTTGATCTGGACCTTGGCGTCGAACGCCGCCTCGATCGCAGATGCCTCCGCACCACGCTGGGCCGCGCCGCCGATGTGGAACGTCCGCATCGTCAGCTGGGTGCCCGGCTCGCCGATCGACTGCGCSGCGATGACGCCGACGGCCTCGCCGATGTTCACCGTGGTGCCGCGGGCCAGGTCGCGGCCATAGCACTTGCCGCAGATGCCGCCCTTGGTCTCGCAGGTCAGCGCCGACCGGATCAGCACCCGGTCGATGCCGGCGATCTCGACCGCCTCGACCAGCGCCTCGTCGATCAGCTCGCCCTGCTGGACCACGACCTCACCGGTCAGCGGATGCAGCACCGCTTCGCCGGCGCAGCGGCCCAGGAGACGCTCGCCCAGCGGCACGATCACCTCGCCGCCATCGATCACGGCGCCGGTGGTGATGCCGTTCTTGGTGCCGCAATCCTCCTCGACCACCACGCAATCCTGGGCGACGTCGACCAGGCGGCGGGTGAGGTAGCCGGAGTTCGCGGTCTTCAAGGCGGTGTCGGCCAGGCCCTTGCGGGCGCCGTGCGTCGAGTTGAAGTACTCGAGAACGGTCAGGCCTTCCTTGAAGTTCGAGATGATCGGCGTCTCGATGATCGACCCGTCCGGCTTCGCCATCAGGCCGCGCATACCGGCGAGCTGCCGGATCTGCGCCGCCGAACCGCGGGCGCCGGAATGGGCCATCATGTAGACCGAGTTCACCTGCCGGGTCGGGTCGGTGAGCGTGGCCTGGATCTCGGCCATCATCTCACGCGCCACCTCGTCGGTGGTGTTCGACCACACGTCGACCACCTTGTTGTACTTCTCGCCGCGGGTGATCAGGCCGTCGAGATACTGATTCTCGTACTCCTTCACCAGCTGCGTCGCCTTGGCGATCAGCTCTTCCTTCGCCTTCGGGATGACCATGTCATCCTTGCCGAAGGAGATGCCGGCGCGGCAGGCATGGGCGAAGCCCAGGCCCATCAGCCGGTCGCAGAAGATCACCGTCTCCTTCTGGCCGCAGTGGCGGTAGACGATGTCGATGACGTTGGTGACGTCCTTCTTCGTCAACAGCCGGTTGACCTGGCTGAACGGCACCGCCGGGTGCCGCGGCAGGATCTCGGACAGCAGCATCCGGCCCGGCGTGGTGGTGACGCGCTGGATGATCTCCTGGTGGTTTTCGTCGACCGTCTTGAACCGGGTCTTGATCCGGCTGTGCATGCCGATCACGCCGGCCGCCATCGCCTGCTCCATCTCGCCGATCGAGGCGAAACGGGGGATCTGGTGGGCGGTCAGCTTGCCCGACTTCAGCTTCTCGAACACCGCCTTGATGTCGGTGGCGTCGACCACATCCGCCGGCTTGGCCGGGTTCTGCAGGATGATGTCGTCATTGGTGATCGCCGACGTCAGCGCCTCGATCCCGTCGATCGACAGCGCGGGCCCGAGCTTGTCGTTGCGCTCCATCGACAGGTAGTAGATGCCGAGGACGATGTCCTGCGACGGCACGATGATCGGCTTGCCGTTGGCCGGGCTGAGGATGTTGTTGGTCGACATCATCAGCACGCGGGCCTCGAGCTGGGCCTCGAGCGCGAGCGGCACGTGCACGGCCATCTGATCGCCGTCGAAATCGGCGTTGAAGGCGGTGCAGACCAGCGGGTGCAGCTGGATCGCCTTGCCCTCGATCAGGGTCGGCTCGAACGCCTGGATGCCCAGGCGGTGCAGCGTCGGGGCGCGGTTCAGCAGGACCGGGTGCTCGCGGATGACCTCCTCGAGGATGTCCCAGACCTCCGGCCGCTCCTTCTCCACCATCCGCTTCGCGGCCTTGATGGTGGACGCCATGCCGTACAGTTCAAGCTTGTGGTAGATGAACGGCTTGAACAGCTCGAGCGCCATCTTCTTCGGCAGGCCGCACTGGTGGAGCTTCAGCTCCGGCCCGACGACGATGACCGAACGGCCCGAATAGTCGACGCGCTTGCCGAGCAGGTTCTGGCGGAACCGGCCCTGCTTGCCCTTCAGCATGTCGCTGATCGACTTCAGCGGGCGCTTGTTGGCGCCGGTGATGACGCGGCCGCGGCGGCCGTTGTCGAACAGCGCGTCGACCGCCTCCTGCAGCATGCGCTTCTCRTTGCGCACGATGATGTCGGGCGCGCGCAGCTCGATCAGCCGCTTCAGGCGGTTGTTGCGGTTGATGACGCGGCGATAGAGGTCGTTCAGGTCGGACGTGGCGAAGCGGCCGCCGTCCAGGGGGACGAGCGGGCGCAGCTCCGGCGGGATCACCGGAACGACGTCGAGCACCATCCAYTCCGGATGCGAGCCGGATTCCAGGAAGGCGTCGATCAGCTTCAGCCGCTTGACCAGCTTCTTGCGCTTGGCCTCGGAACCGGTCTCGCGCAGCTCCTCACGGACCTGCACCCGCTGCTCCTCGAGGTCCATGCCCGAAAGCATGCCCTTGAGGGCCTCGGCGCCGATCTTGGCGGTGAAGGAATCCTCGCCGTACTCGTCCTGGGCGCGAAGATACTCGTCCTCGGTGAGGAGCTGGTTCTTCTTCAGCGCGGTCAGGCCGGGCTCGACCACCACGAAGCTCTCAAAATACAGGACCTTCTCGAGATCCTTGAGCGTCATGTCGACCATCAGGCCGATGCGCGACGGCAGCGACTTCAGGAACCAGATATGCGCCACCGGCGAGGCCAGCTCGATATGGCCCATGCGCTCGCGCCGGACCTTCGACAGCGTGACCTCGACGCCGCACTTCTCGCAGATGATGCCGCGATACTTCATGCGCTTGTACTTGCCGCACAAGCACTCGTAATCCTTGATCGGACCGAAGATCCGGGCGCAGAACAGGCCGTCCCGCTCCGGCTTGAAGGTCCGGTAGTTGATCGTCTCGGGCTTCTTGATCTCGCCATAGGACCAGGAGCGGATGCGCTCCGGGCTGGCGATCTGGATCTTGATCTGGTCGAAGCTCTGCGGCGTCGAGACCTGGCCGACGAGATTCATCAACTCGTTCATGTACCTGCTCCCCCGGGGGTAGGGACGGACGTATAGGGTTCAACGATGGCCGGCCCTGTCGGACCGGCCACCGGAAACGGATCAGAAGCTGCGCTGCTCGAGCTCGACATTGAGGCCCAGCGACCGCAGTTCCTTCATCAGCACGTTGAAGGATTCGGGGATGCCGGCCTCGAAGTTGTCGTCGCCGCGGACGATCGCCTCGTAGACCTTGGTGCGGCCGGACACGTCGTCCGACTTCACCGTCAGCATCTCCTGCAGCGTGTACGCCGCGCCGTAGGCTTCGAGCGCCCACACCTCCATTTCGCCGAAGCGCTGGCCGCCGAACTGGGCCTTGCCGCCCAGCGGCTGCTGGGTGACCAGGCTGTACGGGCCGATCGACCGGGCGTGGATCTTGTCGTCCACCAGGTGATGCAGCTTCAGCATGTAGATGTAGCCGACGGTCACCTTGCGGGCGAACTGCTCGCCGGTCCGGCCGTCCTGCAGCGTCACCTGGCCCGAGGAGGCCAGGCCGGCCTTCTCCAGCATGTGGACGATGTCGTCCTCGCGGGCGCCGTCGAACACCGGCGTCGCCATCGGCACGCCCTTGCGCAGGTTGCCGGCCATCTCGACCATCTCGTCCGTGGACATGTCCTTGATGTCCTCGTCGTACTGGCCGCTGCCGTAGACGTCCTGCAGCTTGTCCTGCAGCACCTTCACCGTCTTGCCGGTGTCCTCGCCGCGCCGGGCCTGGGCCTGGTACTGGTCGACGACCTCGCCGATCTGGCGGCCGATACCGGCCGCAGCCCAGCCGAGATGGGTCTCCAGAATCTGGCCGACATTCATGCGGCTGGGCACGCCGAGCGGATTGAGCACCAGGTCGACATGGGTGCCGTCCTCAAGATACGGCATGTCCTCGATCGGCATGATCTTGGACACGACGCCCTTGTTGCCGTGGCGGCCGGCCATCTTGTCGCCGGGCTGCAGCTTGCGCTTCACCGCGACGAAGATCTTGACCATCTTCATCACGCCGGGCGGCAGCTCGTCGCCGCGCTGGAGCTTCTCGACCTTGTTGTCGAACCGGGCCTCCAGCGCCTTCACCTGGTCGTCGAAGTGACGGCCCATGGCCTCGATATCGGCCATGCGCGCCTCGTCGGCGATGGTGATCTGGCGCCACTGGCCGCGGCTGAAGTCCTTCAGCTGCGCCTCGCCGATCTCGCCGCCGGTGGCGAAGCCCTTCGGACCGGAAACCGAGGTCTGCCCCACCAGCAGCTCCCTCAACCGGGCGAAGAAGCTGCGCTCCAGGATCGCGCGCTCGCTGTCGCGGTCCTTGGCCAGCCGCTCGATCTCGGCCCGCTCGATCGCCAACGCGCGCTCATCCTTGTCGACGCCGCGGCGCGAGAACACCCGCACCTCGACGATCGTGCCGGTGACACCCGGCGGCAGGCGCAGCGAAGTGTCGCGGACGTCGGACGCCTTCTCGCCGAAGATGGCGCGGAGCAGCTTCTCCTCCGGCGTCATCGGGCTCTCGCCCTTCGGCGTGACCTTGCCGACCAGGATGTCGCCCGGCTTCACCTCGGCGCCGATGTAGACGATGCCCGCCTCGTCGAGATGGCGCAGCGCCTCTTCACCAACATTCGGGATGTCGCGGGTGATTTCTTCCTGACCGAGCTTGGTGTCGCGCGCCATCACCTCGAATTCCTCGATGTGGATCGAGGTGAAGACGTCGTCCTTGACGATGCGCTCGGAAATGAGGATCGAGTCCTCGAAGTTGTAGCCGTTCCAGGGCATGAAGGCGACGAGCACGTTGCGGCCGAGCGCGAGCTCGCCGAGTTCGGTCGACGGGCCGTCGGCGATGATGTCGCCCTTGGCCACGCGGTCGCCGACCTTCACCAGCGGCCGCTGGGTGATGCAGGTGCTCTGGTTCGAGCGCTGGAACTTCAGCAGGTTGTAGATGTCGACGGTCGAGACCGCGCCCTCGGTGTCGGTCACCCGCACCACGACGCGGGTGGCGTCGACCGTGTCGATCACGCCAGCGCGGCGGGCGACGATGGTGACGCCCGAGTCACGGGCGACCGTGCCCTCCATGCCGGTGCCGACCAGGGGCGCGTCGGCACGAACCAGCGGCACCGCCTGGCGCTGCATGTTCGAGCCCATCAGCGCGCGGTTGGCGTCGTCGTTCTCGAGGAACGGGATCAGCGCCGCGGCCACCGAGACGATCTGCTTCGGCGAGACGTCCACCAGATCGATCGATTCCGGCTTCGACATGATGTAGTCGCCGCCCTGCCGGCACGACACGAGGTCGCCGACGAAGCGGCCTTCCGCGTCCAGCTCGGCATTCGCCTGGGCGATGGTGTAGCGGCTCTCCTCCATCGCCGAGAGGTAGATGACCTCGTTGGTGACGCGGCCGTCCGCCATCTTACGATAGGGGCTCTCGATGAAGCCGTACTTGTTCACCCGGGCATAGGTCGCGAGCGAGTTGATCAGGCCGATGTTCGGGCCTTCCGGCGTCTCGATCGGGCAGATCCGGCCGTAATGGGTCGGGTGCACGTCGCGCACCTCGAAGCCCGCGCGCTCACGGGTCAGACCGCCCGGCCCGAGGGCCGAGAGGCGCCGCTTGTGCGTGATCTCGGACAGCGGGTTGGTCTGGTCCATGAACTGGCTGAGCTGCGAGGAGCCGAAGAACTCCCGCACCGCCGCCGCCGCCGGCTTCGCGTTGATCAGGTCGTGCGGCATGATCGTGTCAATGTCGACCGACGACATGCGCTCGCGGATCGCGCGCTCCATGCGCAGCAGGCCGACGCGGTACTGGTTCTCCATCAGCTCGCCGACCGAACGGACGCGGCGGTTGCCGAGGTTGTCGATGTCGTCGATCTCGCCGCGGCCGTCCTTCAGCCCGACCAGGATCTTGAGGATCTCGAGGATGTCGGTCTTGCGCAGGACGCGGAGCTGGTCGTCGGTCTCGAAGCCCAGGCGCGCGTTCATCTTCACCCGGCCGACGGCCGAGAGGTCGTAGCGCTCCTGGTCGAAGAACAGGCCATTGAACAGCGCCTCGGCGCTCTCCAGCGTCGGCGGCTCGCCCGGGCGCATGACCCGGTAGATGTCGATCAGCGCATCCTCGCGGGAGGCGTTGCGGTCGATCGCCAGGGTGCTGCGGACATACGGGCCGACATTGACGTGGTCGATGGCGAGCACGGTCAGGGTGTCGAAGCCCTTCTCCTCGAACAGGTCGAGGACGGCCTGGGTGACCTCGTCGCCGGCCTCGAAGAAGACCTCGCCGGTCTTCTCGTCGATCACGTCGCCGGCCAGGTAGCGGCCGGCCAGGTCCTCGGCCGGGACCAGGATCTCGGTGACGCCCTGCTCGACCAGCTTCTTGATGGCGCGCGGCGTCATCTTGGTGTCTACCGGGGCCACCACCTCGCCCGAGGCGGCGTCGACCAGATCGGCCGTCAGCTTGACGCCCTTCAGGCGCTCGCCGTCGAAGGCGGTCTTCCAGCCGTCCTTGACGCGCGTGTAGGCGACGCCGTCGTAGAAGAAGCTGAGGATCTCCTCCCGGCTCATGCCCTGCGCCTCATAGGGCTGCAGGCCGCGGCCATCCTTCGCCCGTGCCTGGCGCAGCGCGGCGGTCTCGGCCGAATCCAACGCCATCAGCAGGGTCGTGGTCGGCAGCTTGCGGCGGCGGTCGATGCGGACATACATGTGGTCCTTGGCATCGAACTCGAAGTCGAGCCAGGAGCCGCGATAGGGGATGACGCGGGCGGCGAACAGGTACTTGCCCGAGGAATGGGTCTTGCCGCGGTCATGGTCGAAGAACACACCGGGGCTGCGGTGCATCTGCGAGACGATGACGCGCTCGGTGCCGTTGATGATGAAGGTGCCGTTCGCCGTCATGAGCGGCATGTCGCCCATGTAGACGTCCTGCTCCTTGATGTCGCGGATCGAGCGCAGGCCCGTATCCTCCTCGACATCGAACACGGTCAGGCGCAGCGTCACCTTGAGCGGCGCAGCGAAGGTCATGCCCCGCTGCYGGCACTCSTCGACGTCGTATTTCGGCTCTTCCAGCTCATACGAAACAAAATCGAGCTCGGCGCGTTCAGAGAAGTCCTTGATCGGGAACACCGACCGGAACACCTCCTGCAGGCCGACCACGGCCCGGGCCGCCGGCTTGATGTTCATCTGCAGGAACTGATCGTAGGAGCTGCGCTGCACCTCGATCAGGTTTGGCATTTGGGCGACCTCGGGAATCCGCCCGAAACTCTTGCGGACGCGCTTACGGCCGGTGAAGGTCTGAGCCATGTGAGCCCCTCGTTTCCAACAAATGCCGAACAGGTACGGAACACAAACGCCCGTTCGCGGCCGACCCCGAGGGATCGGCCGCGCCCGGACTACAACGACAAAACAGCCTGAAGTGCCACGCGGGTCTTACTTGACGTCGACCTTGGCGCCGGCTTCTTCCAGCTGCTTCTTGATCTTGGCGGCCTCGTCCTTCGACACGCCTTCCTTGACGGGCTTGGGCGCGCCTTCGACGAGGTCCTTGGCCTCCTTGAGGCCGAGGCCGGTGATCGCACGGACCTCCTTGATCACGTTGATCTTCTTGTCGCCGGTCTCCGTCAGGATGACGTTGAACTCGGTCTGCTCTTCCGCCGGAGCGGCAGCAGCGGCGACCGGAGCAGCCGCAGCCGCGGCGGGAGCAGCGGCGGACACGCCCCACTTCTCCTCGAGCAGCTTCGACAGCTCGGCGGCCTCAAGGACCGTCAGGCTCGACAGATCGTCGACCAGCTTTGCAAGATCAGCCATTTCGTTCTCCTAAAACTTGGGTCTTCTGGGTACGGATTCAACAGGTGCGGCTCTATGCCGCCTCGTCCTTCTTGGCATAGGCCCCGAAGACGCGGGCAAGCTGCCCGGCCGGAGCCTGCAGAACACCAGCGATACGCGTCGCCGGAGTCTGGATCATGCCCACCAGCCTCGCGCGCAGCTCGTCCAGCGACGGCAGCGCAGCGAGAGCCTCGACACCCTTCTGATCGAGCAGCTGAGGACCGAGACCGCCGCCGATGATCTGCAGCTTCTCGTTCTTCTTGGCGTATTCGACCGCCACCTTCGCCGCCGCGACCGCGTCCTGAGAGAACGCGATAGCGGTCGGGCCGGTGAACAGGTCGGCCAGATGCTCGAACTGGGTGCCCTGAAGGGCGATGCGGGCGAGCCGGTTCTTAGTCACGCGGAACGAGGCCCCCGCCGCGAGCATTTGCCGCCGGAGATCGGTCGACTCGGCCACCGTCATCCCGCCTTGGCGGGTGACGACGACCGTGTACGCCGTCCGGAACGACTCCTGCAGCGCGGCGATCTTCTCGGTCTTTTGTGTTCGGTTCACGGATCGCCTCCGTTGTCGGGATCCCGCCCCGGCTGCTGCCGGAAGGGGACCCCAGTCCACACTGGACCGGTCCTTGGGCCCGCCCTCGAGATGAGGTTGGGTCCGGTGCCGATCCGCTCTCCTGTCCCAGAAGTCCAAGCCCCGCGCGGCGCCCGGGCCGAAGCCCGGCCGCCGCCGTTGATTGGGTTCGACTCCCGTCTATGCAGGTGGGTTTTAAGCGCCTTGCGACGCCCCTGCAGTCTCGGACAGGTTCGGGCAGGGCCGAAGCCCCCACCCTGTCCGCCACCCGTTGCCGGGCAGCGTATTCCTCAGGCGCCGGCGCCTTCGTGCAGCTTCGGCAGATCCAGCTTGTAGCCCGGGCCCATGGTCGAGGTGACGGTCACCTTCTTGAGATAGGTGCCCTTCGCCCCGCTGGGCTTGGCGCGCTGGATCGCCTCGACGAAGGCGCGGATGTTGCCGACCAGCGCCTCTTCCGTGAAGCTGGCCTTGCCGACGCCGGCATGGATGATGCCCGCCTTCTCGGCCCGGAACTCCACGGCGCCGCCCTTGGCGGCCTTGACCGCGCCGGCGACGTCCGGGGTGACGGTGCCGAGCTTCGGGTTCGGCATCAGGCCGCGCGGGCCCAGCACCTTACCGAGGCGACCGACCACACCCATCATGTCCGGGGTGGCGATGCAGCGGTCGAAATCCATCCGGCCTTCGAGGATCTCCTTGGCGAGATCATCGGCGCCGACGATATCGGCCCCGGCGGCCGTGGCCTGCTCGGCCTTGTCGCCGCGGGCGAACACCAGGACGCGGACGGTCTTGCCGGTGCCGTTCGGCAGCTGGACGACGCCGCGGACCATCTGGTCGGCGTGGCGCGGATCGACGCCGAGATTCATCGCGATCTCGACGGTCTCGTCGAACTTCGCCGTGGCCGACGCCTTCAGCATCTTGACGGCCTGGGCCAGCTCGTAGGTCGCCTCGGGGTTCAGGCCCTTGGTGACGGCGCGCATGCGCTTGGAAATCTTGGCCATGCCGATTACTCCACCACCTCGATGCCCATCGATCGGGCGGAGCCCTTGATCATCTGGGCAGCCGCGTCGACGTCGTTGGCGTTGAGATCCTTCATCTTGATCTCGGCGATGTCGCGGATCTGCTTCATCGTGATCTTGCCGACCGTGGCGCCCTTGCCGGGCGTCTGGCTGCCCTTGTCGAGCCCCGCGGCCTTCTTGATGAAGTAGGTGTTCGGCGGCGTCTTGGTGACGAAGGTGAACGTCCGATCGCCATAGGCCGTGATCACGACCGGGATCGGCATCCCCTTCTCGAGATTCTGGGTCAGCGCGTTGAACGCCTTGCAGAACTCCATGATGTTCAGACCGCGCTGGCCCAGCGCCGGACCGATCGGCGGCGACGGGTTGGCGGCGCCCGCGGGCACCTGCAGCTTGATCTGTCCTACGACCTTCTTTGCCATCTCATATCCCTCAACAACTGATCCCTCCGGCGGAACCGGAGGGATTGGGAAGCGCGGTCACGACCCCCGGAGGACTTCCCGGGAGGATCTCCCGCACCGTTTCCCCGCGCCTTGCAGTGCGGGGTATCCGACGACGATCAGCGGACCGTCACGAAACTTTCTCGACCTGCGTGTACTCTAGCTCCACCGGAGTCGCACGGCCGAAGATCGAGACCGCGACCTTGAGCCGCGACCGCTCCTCGTCCACCTCCTCCACCACGCCGTTGAAGCTGGTGAAGGGACCGTCGGCCACGCGCACCGTCTCGCCGATCTCGAAGGTGATGGACGGCTTCGGCCGCTCCACGCCCTCCTGGACCTGCTGCATGATCCGCATCGCCTCGGTCTCGCTGATCGGGATCGGCTTGTTGCCGGACCCGAGGAAGCCGGTGACCTTCGGCGTGTTCTTGACCAGATGCCAGGCCCGGTCGGACAGCTCCATCTTGAGCAGCACGTAGCCCGGGAAGAACTTGCGCTCGGTGTTGACCTTCTGGCCGCGGCGGATCTCGACGACCTCCTCGGTCGGCACCACGATCTGCTCGAAATGATCGGACAGGCCCTTCTGGTCGGCCTGCTCGCGGATCGACTCCGCGACTTTCTTCTCGAAATTCGAATAGACGTGCAGCACGTACCAACGCGTCGCCATGGGTCAGCTCCCCATGCCGATAACGGAGGTCACCGCCCAGCCGGCGACCCAGTCGACCAGCAGGAAGAAGATCGACATGAGAGTGACGAACACGAACACCATGCCGGTGGTGATCGCGGTCTCCTTCCGTGTCGGCCAGGTGACCTTCGCGGTCTCCTGCCGGACCTGCCTGAAGAACTGGACGGGGCTGGTCTTGGCCATGTCTACCAATCAAATCGCCGGTGAGGCGGGCGTGGCAGGAGTGGAGGGTCTCGAACCCCCAGCCTTCGGTTTTGGAGACCGACGCTCTACCAATTGAGCTACACTCCTCCGGGGATCGCCCTACCTTCAGGAAACACGGCGAGGCACGCTCGCCGCCCTGACCGCGGAGCGAACGGTCTTCTAGCGGAAGCGCCGGACAGAATCAACACCCTGTTCGGGAACCCTGTCGGATTTCTCTCAGGCCGCCCGCTCCGCCCCGCTCGCCGGGGCCGTGGCGATGTCCAGGAACAGCCGGTGCACCCGCCGGTCGGCGGACAGCTCGGGATGGAAGGTTGCGGCCAGCAGCCTGCCCTGGCGCACCAGCACCGGGTCGCCGTCCCGCTCCGCCAGCACCTCGACGTCCGGACCGATTGCGGCGATGCGCGGCGCCCGGATATAGACCGACTCCAGCGGCCCACCGGGCAGCGTGGTCGGCGTCTCCAGGATCGCCGAGTCGATCTGCCTTCCATAGGCGTTGCGCTCGACCGTGGCGTCGAGCACGCCGAGGCTCGCCTGCTCCGGCCGCAGCACCCGGCGGGCCAGCAGGATGCAGCCGGCGCAGGTGCCGAACACCGGCATCGCCCGGGCGAAGCGGCCGAGCGCCTCGAACATCCCATCGCGCGCCGCCAGCTTGAGCAGCGTGCTCGACTCGCCGCCCGGGATCACCAGACCGGCCAGGCCGGCGAGATGGGCCGGCAGCCGCACCGGGACGGCCTCCGCGCCGGCCTCGCGCACGGCCCGGGCATGGGCCTCGAAGTCGCCCTGCAGCGCCAGCACGCCGATGCGCGGCGCGCCGGCACCCATGCCCTGCCCGCTCACCATCCGCGGGTCTGCAGCATCTGGGCGGGGTCGAGCGCCGCCACCGCCAAGCCCTTCATGGCGCCCTGGCACTCAGCGCTGGCCTCGGCCAGGATCGCCGCGTCCTCGTAATGGGTGGTGGCACGGACGATGGCGCGGGCGCGGCGCTCGGCCTCCTCCGGCTCCGCGAAGGTCTGCGAATCCTGCATGAAGATGCCGGAGCCGACGAACACCGCCTCGGCCCCCAGCTGCCGCACCAGCGCGGCATCCGCCGGGGTGGCGATGCCGCCGGCGGAAAAATTCGGCACCGGCAGCCGGCCGGTCTCGGCCACCAGCCGCACCAGCTCATACGGCGCGCCCAGTTCCTTGGCCGTGGCGTACAGCTCCTCCGGGCGCAGCACGGTCAGGCCGCGGATGTCCCGGCTGATCTGGCGCAGATGCTGTACCGCATGGACCACGTCGCCGGTGCCGGCCTCGCCCTTCGTGCGGATCATGGCCGCGCCCTCGGCGATCCGGCGCAGCGCCTCGCCCAGGTTGCGGGCGCCGCAGACGAAGGGGGTGGCGAAGGCCTGCTTGTCGACGTGATGCGCCTCGTCGGCCGGGGTCAGCACCTCGGATTCATCGATGAAGTCGACGCCGAGCGACTGCAGCACCTGGGCCTCGGCGAAATGGCCGATGCGGCACTTGGCCATCACCGGGATCGACACCGTGCCCATGATCTCGCGGATCTTGACCGGCGAGGCCATGCGGGCGACACCGCCTTCGGCCCGGATCTGCGCCGGCACCCGCTCCAGCGCCATCACCGCGACGGCGCCGGCACGCTCGGCGATCTCGGCCTGGCGCGCATCGGTGACGTCCATGATGACGCCGCCCTTGAGCATCTCGGCCAAGCCGGTCTTCAGGCGCAGGGCCTGCGGGGAATGGGTTCCGTTGCTGCCGTTGGCGGTCATGGGCTGTCTCCGAAGGAAGTCGCCCGAACGCTAGGCCGCCGGCACTGGTCGGAGAAGATCCACCGAACCGGCAATTTCACGGAGCCAATTCGTACCCAGCCGCACCGACTCCCCGATTGGTGGGTTCGGATTTCTTCCGAAACAATGGGTCCAGTCAGACTGCGCCGCCGCGGCGGAAGGACTGCACCACTTCGCGCAGCAGGGCGACGCCCTGGCGGATGTCCGACTCGTCCAGCGCGGCGTAGCCCATCAGGAAGCCGGCGCCACTGTCCGCCCCTGCCGCACCGGTCTCGGCCGGAACGATGCCGACCGAGCGCAGCGCCGCGGCTTCGGCGACGCTGCCGGCCAGGGCGACCGGGATGTCGCGGAAGCGGACCACCAGATGCAGCCCGACCCTCGCCCCCTCGATCGCCACCGCCGGGCCGAAGGCCAAGGTCAACGCCGCCACCAGCGCGTCGCGGCGGCGCTGGTTGCGGCGGCGGGTGCGGCGGATGTGGCGCTCGAAATGGCCGTCGCGGATGAGATGGGCGAACACCGCCTGGTCGAGCGAGGCGGTGTGCCGGTCGGTCAGCTGCTTGGCCCGCAGGAACGGCTCCACCAGCTCGGGCGGCAGCACCATGTAGCCGAGCCGCAGCCCGGGCGAGAGCACCTTGGAGACGGTGCCGGAGTAGATCACCAGCCCGGCGCGGTCGAGCGCCTGCAGCGATTCGACCGGCCGGCCCTCGTAGCGGTATTCGCTGTCGTAATCGTCCTCGAACACATAGGTGCCGCCGCGTTCGGCCCAGTCCAGGAGGGCCAGGCGGCGCGCTGCCGGCATCACCCCGCCGGTCGGGAACTGGTGGCCGGGGGTGACATGGGCCAGCCGGGCGCCCACTTCGGGCGGCGGCAGTTGGGTGGTGTCCAGCCCATCGGCATCGACCGGCACCGGCAGCAGCCGGGCGCCGATCGCCTCCACCGCCAGCCGGGCGCCGCTGTAGCCCGGATCCTCGACCACCACGGTGTCGCCGGGGTCGACCAGCACGCGCAGGGCCAGGTCGACCGCCTGCTGCGAGCCGTTGACGATCAGGATCTGCTCCGGCCGCGCCCGCACCGCCCGGGCCCGGCCGAGATAGTCGGACAGTGCGGCCCGCAGCTCCGGCAGGCCTTGCGGGTTCTCGTAGAGGTAGGGCTTGCCGGCGCGGCGGCGGATCTCGCGCAGCAGCAGCCGGCGCCAGATGTCGGCCGGGAAGTCGGCGGCGCTGACGGTGCCGTAGTGGAAGCTGTAGCGCAGGCCGCCGCGGCGGGTCAGGCTGTCGATGTCGAGGCCGCGCAGCCGCTCGCTGTAGCGCGACAGCCGGGGTGCGCGATGCGCCTCGGCCGGGATCGCGGCGGCCGCGGGGCGTGGCGCGGGCTCGGCCGGCAGCGCCGCGCCGACGAAGGTGCCGGCGCCCGGCCGGCTTTCGAGATAGCCCTCGGCCAGCAGCTGCTCATAGGCCTGCAGCACGGTGTTGCGCGCGATCGCGAACTGGTCGGCGAGAGCGCGAGAGGACGGCAGCCGGGTGCCCGGCGCCGTGGCGCCGCTCAGGATCGACGCCTTGAGCTGATCGTAGAGCTGGGTCTGCAGCGGCGCGTCGCGGTCGAGACGGATCACCATGGGCCCATCCTAAACGACGAAAGGGCGGGGAGATCCCCGCCCTTCCGCTTGTCGCGATCGGATGCCGCAGGCGCGGCAGCCGGATTACTTGATGATGGAGGCGACGACGCCGGCGCCGACGGTGCGGCCGCCTTCGCGGATGGCGAAGCGCAGGCCTTCATCCATCGCGATCGGCGCGATCAGCGTCACCTTCATCGAGATGTTGTCGCCCGGCATCACCATCTCGGTGCCTTCCGGCAGCTCCACCACACCGGTCACATCCGTCGTCCGGAAGTAGAACTGCGGACGGTAGTTGGTGAAGAACGGCGTGTGACGGCCGCCCTCTTCCTTCGTCAGCCCTGGTCCAAGAGCTTGCGGAACATCTCGACGCCGGTGCAGGTCGTCTTCACCGTCGGCTTCAGACCGACGATCTCGATTTCCTCACCCACCTTCACGATCCCGCGCTCGATCCGGCCCGTCACCACCGTGCCGCGGCCCGAGATCGAGAACACGTCCTCGATCGGCATCAGGAACGGCTTGTCCTTCGGACGCTCCGGCTGCGGGATGTACGCGTCCACCCGAGCCATCAGCTCCAGGATCGCGTCGTGGCCCAGCTTCTTGTCGCCATCCTCCAGCGCCACCAGCGCCGAGCCCGGCACGATCGGAATGTCGTCGCCAGGGAAGTCGTACGAGCTCAGCAGCTCGCGCACCTCGAGCTCGACCAGCTCCAGCAGCTCCGGATCGTCGACCATGTCGACCTTGTTCAGGAACACCACCAGCGCCGGAACGCCGACCTGGCGGGCCAGCAGGATGTGCTCGCGGGTCTGCGGCATCGGGCCGTCGGCCGCCGACACCACCAGGATCGCCCCGTCCATCTGCGCCGCGCCCGTGATCATGTTCTTCACGTAGTCGGCGTGGCCCGGGCAGTCCACATGCGCGTAGTGGCGGTTCGCCGTCTCGTACTCCACATGCGCCGTCGAGATCGTGATCCCGCGCGCCTTCTCTTCCGGCGCCTTGTCGATCTGGTCGTACGCCGTGAACGTCGCCCCGCCCGTCTCCGCCAACACCTTCGTGATCGCCGCCGTCAGCGACGTCTTGCCATGGTCCACGTGACCGATCGTGCCGATGTTGCAGTGCGGCTTCGTCCGCTCAAACTTCGCCTTCGCCATTCTCTGGAACCCTAATTCGTTCGCGGTTGGGACCTGTGGATCCTCGGACTGGAGCGGGTGAAGGGAATCGAACCCTCGTATTCAGCTTGGAAGGCTGCTGCTCTACCATTGAGCTACACCCGCCCGGTGGTCCGGGACGCGCCATGTCCTCGACCGTGACATCGAAGCCAAGCGGGCTTTGGTGGAGGGGGCTGGATTCGAACCAGCGTACGCTATGCGGGCAGATTTACAGTCTGCTGCCTTTAACCACTCGGCCACCCCTCCAAAGGGCTTCGCCGCACGGCTCGGCGAATGGCGGGGCGGAATATCGACATCCCTGCGCGGAAGTCAAGCATGCGTGATGCGAAAATCGTAAACTTGACCCCGCCCGCCTCACAGCGCACAGGACGGCGATGACCCGCACACCCCAGAACCGCCCGCCCCACGCCGCGCCGCCTCACGCCTCGCGGTCCGGTCCACACCAGGGCCAGCGCCCGGATCAGCGCGGCCCGGGCGGCCGCGCCCCCGACGGACGGCCGCCGGCGCGCGAGCCCGACCGCTACCTCTACGGCGTCCACGCCGCCGTCGCCGCGATCCTGAATCCGGAGCGGGAGATCACCCGGGTGCAATGCACCGAGGCCGGGTTGGCGAATCTCTCCGACGCGCTGGCACAGGCGGCCGAGGCCGGCATCGACCGCCCGGCGCCGGAGATCGTCGACCGCGCCCTGATGGACCGCTTCCTCAAAGGCGCCGTGCACCAGGGCATCGCGATCGAGGTCAAGCCGCTGGACGCGCCGGACATCGACGATCTCGGCCGCGAGGCGGAGCTGCGCGACGCGACGCAGGGGCGCAGCGTGGTGGTGGTGCTGGACCAGGTGACCGACCCGCACAACATCGGCGCCATCCTGCGCTCCGCCGCCGCCTTCGGGGCGTTGGCCGTCATCGTCACCGACCGCAACACGCCGGAGGTCACCGGGGTGATGGCCAAGGCGGCGTCGGGCGCGGTCGAGCACGTGGCCCTGACCCGGGTGAAGAACCTGGCCCGGGCCCTCGAATCCCTCGGCGAACTGGGCTTCCACCGGATCGGCCTGGCCGAGGAGGGCGAGACGTCGCTGGCCGAGGCGATGCAGGGCGACCGGGTGGCGCTGGTGCTGGGCGCCGAGGGCGAGGGTTTGCGCCACCTGACGCGCGAGACCTGCGACGTGCTGGCCAAGCTGTCGACCCAGGGCCCGATCGGCAGCCTGAACGTCTCCAACGCCGCCGCGATCGCACTGTATGAGGCGGCACGTGGGAGCTGAGCCTTCTTGTCGGCCGCACCTATATGACCACATAATGTGTCCATATGGTAGCTTGAGATGGACACCATGGATGCCAAGACGATGGGGGCCGCCGAGTTCAAGGCCTCTTGCCTGCGCGTCATCGAACAGGTCGCGACGGACCATCGGCCGGTGACGATCACCAAGCGTGGCCGACCGGTGGCCGTGCTGTCGCCGGCACCCACAGAGACGGATCATCCCGGCATCGTCGGTGCGTTGCGTGGAACTGTGCTGCGCTACGACGATCCCTTCGGCCCGGCGGCGGATCCGTCGGACTGGAGCGCCGGCGCGTGATCGTTGCCGACACCCATGTGCTGATCTGGGCCGTGCAGGATGACGAGCGGCTCGGTCCCGCAGCCCGCAACACGGTGGAGTCGGCGGCTCGGGCGAATGGGCTGACCTTAGCCGCCATCACGCCCTGGGAGATCGCCATGCTGGCACAGAAGGGTCGTTTGGCGCTGGGACGCGAGGTCGGCGCCTGGATCGATGCCGCCCTGGCGCTGCCGGGTGTCCGGTTGGCCCCGCTGCTGCCGGCCATCGCCGTCGACAGTGTCCGGCTGCCAGGCGACATGCACGCCGATCCGGCCGATCGCATGATCGTCGCCACGGCGCGGCATCTGGGCTTGCCGCTGCTGACCGCCGACGGCGCTCTGCTCGCCTATGGCGCGGCCGGGCACGTGGCTGTCATCGATGCGGGACGATAGGAAAGATGCCCATGGCTGCGCCACGCGAAGCCCGTAAGGGCGAAAAACGAGAGCCGGACATGACACGCCCCAGTCCGTCTTCGCTTTCGCTTCGCTCCAGCTACGCCGGACACTGCTTCGCCCTAAACGGCCTCCGCGTGGCTGCGCCACGCGTAGCCCGAAGGGCGAAGCGTGGTGGGCCCGGCAGGATTCGAACCTGCGACAACACCGTTATGAGCGGCGGGTTCTAACCGCTGAACTACAGGCCCGTCCGGCGCCCTTCTAGCAAGCGGCGCCGGCGCGGGGAAGCCGATTGCGGCGCCCGGCCGGGTGGGGATGGGCCGGGCGCCGCAGACCGGGCTACTGTGCCTTCTGCCCGCCGGCCATCATCTGCTTGATGATGCCGACGATGACCATCAGCACGCCGCCGCCGACGCCGCCGCCGACGATCTGGCCGATGATCGCGCCGATATCGAGGCTGCCGCCTGCCGCCGCCGCGCCTAGGGCCGGGATGATCGCCGTCAGGATCTGGCCGCCGATGCCGCCGCCGACGATGCCGGCGATGGAGTTGCCGACCGTGCCGAGGCTGTACTGCTTGACCGCGGCGCCGGCCACATTGCCGCCGACCGCACCTGCCACGAGCTGGATGATCAACGTCACGATGTCCATCGGATCTCCTTCCGATCGATGGAGCGCCGTCGGGCGGTGCGGCGCAGAGGCAACCGACTGCCGAATCATCGGCACCGCACAAATAACGATGCGCCTCGGCCCGTCTCGTCTCAAGATATATTTGGGAACGGGCCGAGACCTCTTCCTTTCACCCGAAGAACACGCCGCGTCGTCGGCGCGCGATTTCGGCGACTCTATTGTCGGATTTAATCTTCGTTACGGATCCGAACGGGATCGGTTCAGGATCGAGACGGAAGTCCGTAGCCGGGCCGGTCGACATAAAATCACAAATCCATCTAGCTATATAACATATAACACAAACTAAATGGATTGATATTTTCTGCTTTCACCCAAATCTTCGTCCTATTGCCGCCCAGCCAGAGACCGCCGCCATGCGCCCCAGCCTTTCCTTCCTCGTCGCCGCCGCGACGCTGCTCGCTCTGGCCGCCCCGGCAGCGCAGGCCGAGACCGACACGCTGCGGATCGCGCAACAGTTCGGCATCTCCTACCTGCCGATGATCGTGGCCAAGCAGCAGAAGCTGATCGAGGCGGCGGTCACCGAGGCCGGGCTGCCGGCGCCGGAGATCGAGTGGATCCAGGTCAGCGGTGGTGCGGCGATGAACGAGGCCCTGCTGTCCGRCAGCCTGGACGTCGCCGCGGCCGGGGCCCCGCCGGCGATCACGCTGTGGGCCAAGACCCGCGGGTCGATCGACGTCAAGGGCATCGCCTCGCTGGGCTCGATGCCGATCTACCTGACCACCAGCAACCCGCAGGTGAAGTCGCTGGCCGACTTCACCGACAAGGACCGGATCGCCCTGCCGGCGGTGAAGGTCGGGTTCCAGGCGGTGGTGCTGCAGATGGCGGCGGCCCAGGCCTTCGGCGAGGACCAGGCGACGAAGCTGGACGACCTGACCGTGAGCATGGCGCATCCGGACGCGACCGCGGCCCTGCTGTCCGGCAGCGCCGAGGTCACCGCCAATTTCGGCGCCCCGCCGTTCCAGAACCAGCAGCTGCAGGATTCGAAGATCCATCGGGTGCTGAGCAGCTTCGACGTGCTGGGCGGGCCGCACACCTTCAACGTGATCTACGCCACCGGCGCCTTCTACGACGAGAACCCGAAGACGGTGGCGGCGATCGTCACCGCGCTAGACCGCGCCGACCAGTTCATCCAGGCCCATCCGGCCGAGGCGGCGAAGCTGTACATCGCGGCCGAATCCTCGAAGCTGCCGGAGGCCTTCGTCGAAGCGCTGATCACCGCCCCGGACACGCGCTACACCGTGGCGCCCGAGAACATCCTGAAATTCGTCGAGTTCCAGCACCGCATCGGCCAAATCAAGACCACCACGACCGATTGGCGCGACCTGTTCTTCCCGCCGCTGCATGACCGCCAGGGCAGCTGAGATGGTGGCCCCTGCCCTCGCCCGGGTCCCTGATGCCGCGACCGAGGCCCTTGCCCTGCAGGTGGAGGGCGTCACCCTGTCTTACGTCGTCGACGGCCGGACGGTGACGGCGGTCGAGGATGTCAGCCTGGAGATCCGCCGCGGCGAGCGGCTGGTGCTGCTCGGCCCGTCCGGCTGCGGCAAGTCGAGCCTGCTGAAGAGCATCGGCGGCTTCCTGCCGCCCGCCGCCGGCCGGGTGCTGCTGGACGGCCGGCCGGTGTCGCGCCCCGGGCCCGACCGGATGATGGTGCTGCAGGATTTCGAACAGCTGCTGCCCTGGCTGACGGTGCGGCGCAACCTGATCGCGGCCCTGTCCTGGGCCAGGCGCACCCGCCGGGCCGAGGCCGAGGCGATCGCCGACGACATGCTGCAACGCGTCGGCCTGGCCCGCGTCGCCGACCAGTATCCGAGCACCCTGTCGGGCGGCATGAAGCAGCGCGTCGCCATCGCCCGCGCCCTGGTATTGCGGCCCGAAGTGCTGCTGATGGACGAGCCCTTCGCCGCGCTGGACGCCATGACCCGGCGCCGGATGCAGGAGGAGTTGCTGGCGCTGTGCGAGGACACCGGCGTCACCACCATCTTCGTCACCCATGCGATCGACGAGGCGATCGTGGTCGGCAGCCGGATCGTGGTGATGACCGCGCATCCCGGCCGGATCCGCGCCGTGATCGACCTGCCGGGCGGCCGCGGCCCGGACCGGGGCGACCCGGCCTTCGCGGCGCTGGAGGCCCGGATCGGCGGGCTGATCGCCGACCAGATCGGCCATTCGGAGACGGCCGATGGTTGACTATCAGGGCCTGCTGCAGGCCGGGTCGCCGCTGCGCCCGGCCAAGGCCGAGGCGGCGCCCGTGCGGCGCTGGATCGGCACCGGTGCCTGGCGCCGCGTCCTGATCCTGGCGGCGCTGGCTGCCGTGTGGGAGATCACAGCCCGCCTCGTCGGCAGCCCGCTGCTGCTGCCCGGCTTCCTGACCACCCTCACCGCCTTCGGCGAGGGCGTGGCCAGCGGCGAGCTGCCGCTGCGCACCCTGGCCTCGCTGCAGGTGCTGGTGGCGGGCTACGCCATCGGCGTGGTCGCGGCGGCGGTCCTGGCCGGGCTGGCCACCGCCAGCCGCCTGGGCGCCGAGCTGCTGTCGACCCTGACCGCGATGTTCAACCCGCTGCCGGCCATCGCCCTGCTGCCGATCGCCCTGCTGTGGTTCGGCCTGGGCACGCCCAGCCTGCTGTTCGTGATCGTTCATTCGGTGCTGTGGCCGCTGGCGCTGGCCGCGCATTCCGGCTTCCGCGCCGTGCCGCGGCCGCTGGCCATGGTCGGGCAGAATCTCGGCCTCGGCGGCGCCGCCTATGTCACCCGGATCCTGGTGCCGGCCGCCTTCCCGGCGATCCTGGCCGGGCTGAAGATCGGCTGGGCCTTCGCCTGGCGCACCCTGATTGCCGCCGAGCTGGTGTTCGGCGTCTCATCCCGCTCCGGCGGGCTGGGCTGGTTCATCTACGTCAACCGCAACCAGTTGGAGACGGCCAATGTCTTCGCCGGCCTCCTGGCCATCATCCTGATCGGCCTGCTGGTCGAAAGCCTCTTGTTCCGCACCCTGTCCCGGCTCACCGTCGAGCGCTGGGGCACGCAGAACCCCTGAGTTCGACGGAAACGGAAACGCCGCCATGTCCTTCACCACCCGTCCTTTGTCCGGGCTGCTGGGCCTCGAGATCTCCGGGCTCGACCTCGCCACCCCGCCGGACGACACCACCTTCGCCCGGGTTAAGTCGCTGTTCGAGGCGAACTCGGTCGTGGTGTTCCGCGACCAGCGGATCACGCCTGAGCAGCACATCGATTTCAGCCGCCGCTTCGGCGAGCTGGAGATCCATGTGCAGCACCATTTCCACCTGGCCGGGCACCCGGAGATCCTGATCGTCTCGAACGAGACGCGGGAGGACGGCAAGCCGTTGGGCCTGGCCGATGCCGGCCGCTACTGGCATTCTGACCTGTCCTACAAGGCCGAGCCGAGCCTGGGGTCGCTGCTGCACGCCCAGACGCTGCCGCCGGTCGAGGGCGACACGCTGTTCGTCAGCATGGCCGCGGCCTATGACGCGCTGGACGACGCCACAAAGGCGCAGATCGAAGGCCTGACGGCCGTGCACGACTACAGCGCCCGCAACGTGGCGCAGCAGGCCAAGAGCTCGCTGCGGCCCGGCCTGACCGCGGACCAGGCCAAGACCGTGCCGCCGGTGACCCACCCGGTGGTGCGGATCCATCCCGCCACCRGCCGCAAGGCGCTGTTCGTCAATGAGGGCTTCACCACCCATATCACCGAGCTGGAGCGGCCGCAGAGCGACGCGCTGCTGCGCCGGCTGTTCGCACACATGATCCAGCCGCAGTTCCAGTACCGGCACCGCTGGCAAGCGCATGACCTGGTGTTCTGGGACAACCGCGCCACCATCCACCTGGCCACCGGCTGCCCGCCGCACCTGGCCCGCACCCTGTACCGGACCACGGTGAAGGGCGACCGCCCGATCGGCCCGCGCGACCGGGCGGCAGCCTGAAGACGGCTGCGCCGTCCCCATCGCAGGACGGGGACGGCGCGCCGGACGCTCACGCCGGCTGAAGCTGCGGGCTTCGCCGCGATGGCAGGGGCGGGAAGACCAGCGCGATGGCGACGGCGCCGAGCCCGACCGCGAACGACCCGATATAGAGCCAGTGATAAGCGGCGAAGGTGTCGAACACCCAGCCGCCGGCCAGGGGGCCGAGCGCCATGCCGATGCTGGAGGCCATGGTCACCGCGCCGAACACGGTGCCCATCGCGGCTTGGCCGAAATACTCGCGCGCCAGCACGGCGTAGAGCGGCATCACGCCGCCATAGGCGGTGCCGAAGATCGCGGCCAGCAGATAGAACTCGCCGAGATTGCCGACGAACAGATAGGCGACGATGACGACCGCCTGCAGCAGCAGCCCGGCCACCAGCACACGCTTGACGCCGAGGCGGTCGGCCAGGACGCCGAGCAGCAGCCGCCCGCCGAGTCCGGCCAGCCCCTCGACGCTGTAGATGGTGACGGCGGCCAGCGGTGCGATGCCGCAGGTGATGGCGTAGCTGACCATGTGGAAGATCGGCCCGGAATGGGCGGCGCAGCACAGGAAGAAGGTTGCCGCGAGGACCGCGAATTGCGGCGTGCGGAAGGCGCTTCCCGCCGACATGTCGCCGATCTTGCCGGACGGCGCCGGGGCCGCGGCATCGCCGATTGCGGCAGGCGGGCGGCGCACCAGCAGCCCGGCCGGCAGCAGCAGGACCCAGGCGGCGATGCCGATCACCATCATCGCCGTCCGCCAGTCATAGGCCGCCACCAGCCAGGCGGCGAAGGGCGAGACCGTCATCGGCGCCACGCCGATACCCGCCGATACCAGCGACACGGCCAAAGCGCGATGGCTGCTGAACCAGCCGGTGGCGGCGGCCACCATCGGGGCGAAGAAGGCGCCGGCCGCCAATCCCACGAGCGTGCCGTAGGTCAGCTGGAACGCGGCCAGCGTGGTGGCATGGCTGGCCAGGACCAGGGCCAGGCCCAGCAGCGCCGCGCCGCTGAGCACGACGATCCGGGGGCCGAGCCGGTCGCTGAGCGTGCCCCAGGCGAAGCCGGCCACGCCCATGACCAGGAAGTTCAGGGTCATGGCGCTGGAGATGCCGGCGCGGCTCCAGCCGGTGTCGGCCGCCATCGGCTGCAGGAAGATCGCCAGCGAGAACATCGCGCCGATGCCGACGCAGGTCATGAGCGCGCCGACACCGATGATGACCCAGCGATAGGGATTGTCCGTCCGCGGTTGCGACATAGGGGCCTCTTCCGCATGGCGCCGGATCGCTTCCGGAGGGGCCCATCCCGCTCCGGAACGCCGGCTCTCATGCTGAAGACGAACGGGCCGGCCGGGAATCGACATCCCGGCCGAAAATATTTTACCTCCTGGTAAGGTATTCGGCGAGAGAGACCGCCCCGGGCCGGTCGTCAGCCCTCCAGCCGAGCATAGGAAGCGGCCGTCGCCTTGGCGCCCTGGCGATACAGAGCGTCGAGGGCGCGGGTCACCGCGGCGCGGAGCTTTGGCTCGCCCGGCAGGTCGTCGCCGAACACGGCGCGGACGCCGAGCAGCGCCGGCGCCAGCCGCTCCGCCACCGGCCCGGCCTCACGCGCGATCGCGGCGAGGTCGGCTGCCAGCGGGTCGCGGACGTCGATCGGCTTGCCGGCCTCGTCGGTGCCGGCGACATAGCGCATCCAGGCAGCGACGCCGAGGGCGTGGCGGTCGACCGGCAGGCCGCGGGCCAGCCGGTCGCGGACGGTGCCGAGCAGCCGCTGCGGCAGCTTCTGCGTCCCGTCCATGGCGATCTGCCAGGTGCGGTGCTTCAAAGCCCTGTTGCGGAAGCGGTCGATCAGCGAGCGCTTGTAGCCCGCGACATCGGCGCCGGGCGGCAGGGTCAGGGTCGGGGTGGAGTCCTCCATCAGCGCTTCGACGAAGGCGGCGATGCCCGGCTCCGCCATCGCCGCCGCCACCGTCTCGCAGCCGGAAAGATAACCGAGATAGGCCAGCGAGGAGTGGCTGCCGTTGAGCAGCCGCAGCTTCATCGTCTCATAGGGCGCGACCTCGGACACCAGCGTCGCCCCCGCTGCTTCCCAGGCCGGGCGGCCGGACAGGAAACGGTCCTCGATCACCCATTGCAGGAAGGGCTCGGTGACGACCGGCCAAGCATCCTCGACCCCGAGCGCGGCGGCCATCCGCGCGCGATCCTCGTTCGTGGTGGCCGGCACGATGCGGTCGACCATGGTCTCCGGGCAGGCGATCTCACCCTCGACATAGGCACCGAGATCGGGCGAGACCAGCGCGGCGAAGCGCGACAGGATGCGGTGCAGGGTGCGGCCATTGGCCGGCAGGTTGTCGCAGCACAGCGGGGTGAAGGGCGCCAGCCCCTCCGCCCGGCGGCGGGCGATCGCCCGGGCCAGGATGCCGACGGCGGAGCGCGGCGCCTCGGGATGGGCCAGGTCGTGGACGATGTCGGGATGGCTCTCGTCCAGCCGGCCGGTGGCCGGGTCGTGGCAATAGCCCTTCTCGGTCACGGTCAGGCTGGCGATGGCAACCGAGGGCCGGCACAGCGCGTCCAGCAGCGCCGCCGGGTTCTCCGGCGCCACCAGCACGTCGCGGACGGCGCCGATGACGCGCAGCGCCTCGCCGTCGCTGTCGCGGACCGACAGGGTATAGAGCCCGTCCTGCGGCACCAGCGCGTCGCGCGTGTCCGGGCTGCGCAGGCTGGCGCCGAGGATGCCCCAGCGCCGGTCGCCCGCCGCCAGCACGTCGTCGGTGCAGACCGCCTGATGGGCGCGATGGAAAGCGCCGATGCCGAGATGGACGATGCCGGTGGCGACCGCATCGCGGTCATAGCCCGGCCGCGCCACCGATGCCGGCAGCCCGGCCAGGGCGGCCGTACCAAGCCGCCGCGAGGAGCTGGTCATGCGCCGAGTTCCTGACGGCCGGAGTGATCACGAAGCAGCATCGGCGGCGCCCTTCCCTTGTCTCATCTTCCCTGCGGTAGCGCCGATCGATGCCGGACACAACCTCTCGAATCCCGCTGCGATCCTAGTATGGCAGTTTTGGATGCGGCAACATCTGGCAGGCGTGCCCGTCGGGCCGAACGAGACGGACGGCTTGGCCAACTCCCACCGTCATTCCACCTGGAGAGCCGCCCGCACGTCCTTCATCAACAGAAACAGTTGAAAAGGATCGACCGGTGACGGCTCGAAATCGAAACGTTCGTAGAAAGCGCGCGCTGCCTCGTCCTTGGCATGGACGAGAAAGGCGCGGATGCCTGCGATCTCTGCCGCCTGAGCCGTGCGCAGCAGCGCGTCCTTGAGCAAGGCCTTGCCGAGGCCGTTGCCCTGCTCCGATGTGTCGACGGCGAGTCTTGCCAGCAGCATCACTGGCACCGGATGCCGTGGCAGTCCCTTGACCGTGCGCGAGGGCGCCTCAGCGCGATCCACCGCTCCCACGGTCAGGCTGTAATAGCCGACGACACGCCTTTCCCCGCTCCGGCAGACGCAATAGGTCTGGGCGCTGTCAGCCTTTTGGTTGGTGAGGGCGAAGCGGATCAAGAAACGGTTGAGCGGGTCCTGTCCGCAATCGAAGTCGTCAAACTCGTGAATGGCGTCGAGCTTCTCGACAGGGCCGTAACGCCTCGCGCTCACTCGAGCACGCTCTTCCTGTCCAGCAGCTTCTTGAGACGCGGCTTGGCAGTCACCGGGCGGTCGAGCGCTTCCTGGAAGGCTGCCCAGCGCTCATCGTCGAGCCGGAAGACGCGTCGGTCGGCCATCGTCATTTCGGCGGCAGCGAGGCCGGCTTCCAGCAGGAACTCGGTGACGTTCTTGTGCGACGAGGCCGCGGCGCTCTGCAGCAACGCCTTCATGGCCGGGGTCGCCCGAACTTCGATCCGCTCTGACTTGGCTTCCGAGGACATTGGAGAGTCTCCTTCTCCCCTTCATATCATACGGACAACATACGGACAAACGTCGTAAGGCAGGAGTGCGGCGACGACACCCAGGATCAGAATCGAAACGGGCAGCCCGAAGGCTGCCCGTTCAAGCCGGAATTCGCAATTCGCTCAGGTATCCAGGAAGCTGCGCAGCTTGCGGCTGCGGCTCGGGTGCTTCAGCTTGCGCAGCGCTTTCGCCTCGATCTGGCGGATGCGCTCGCGTGTCACCGAGAACTGCTGGCCGACCTCCTCCAGCGTGTGATCGGTGTTCATGCCGATGCCGAAGCGCATGCGCAGCACCCGCTCCTCGCGCGGCGTCAGCGAGGCCAGCACGCGCGTGGTGGTCTCACGCAGATTGGCCTGGATCGCGGCATCCAGCGGCTGGACCGCGTTCTTGTCCTCGATGAAGTCGCCAAGATGGCTGTCCTCCTCGTCGCCGATCGGCGTCTCGAGGCTGATCGGCTCCTTGGCGATCTTGAGGACCTTGCGCACCTTCTCCAGCGGCATCAGCAGGCGCTCGGCCAGCTCCTCCGGGGTCGGCTCGCGGCCGATCTCGTGCAGCATCTGCCGGCTGGTGCGGACCAGCTTGTTGATGGTCTCGATCATATGCACCGGGATACGGATGGTCCGTGCCTGGTCGGCGATCGAGCGGGTGATCGCCTGCCGGATCCACCAGGTGGCATAAGTCGAGAACTTGTAGCCGCGGCGGTACTCGAACTTGTCGACCGCCTTCATCAGCCCGATGTTGCCCTCCTGGATCAGGTCCAGGAACTGCAGCCCGCGGTTGGTGTACTTCTTGGCGATCGAGATCACGAGGCGGAGATTGGCCTCGACCATCTCCTTCTTGGCACGCCCGGCCTCCTTCTCGCCCTTCTGCACGGTCGAGACGATGCGGCGGTATTCCGAGATCGGCAGGCCGACCTCGTCCGAGATCTGGCTGATCTGGCCGCGCACCCGCTGGGCCGAGGCGCCGTTCTTCTCGGCGAACTTGGCCCACTTCTTGTCGAGGCCGCGCACCCGCTCGATCCAGCTCGGTTCGAGCTCGTGGCCGAAATAGTTCTGCAGGAAGGATTCGCGGCTGACCCCGCCCTCGACGACCAGGCGCATGAGCTGGCCTTCCAGCCCCATCAGCTTGCGGTTCTGGGCGTAGAGCTGCTCGACCAGCTGCTCGATCCGGACATTGTTGAGGTGCACGCCGTCCATCAGGCGGACCATGTCCTCCTTCAGCTTGTCGTACTTGGCATCGGCCTGCTTGGAGATCGCCTCACCCTTCTGGATATGGGTCAGGCGCTGCTCCTGCAGCTTGTGCATTTTCTGGTAGGTCTGCTCGATCGCCTCGAAGGTCTCGAGCACCTGCGGCTTCAGCGCCTCCTCCATGGCGGAGAGGGAGATGCCGCCGTCGTCGTCCTCGCCTGCCTCGCCAGCCCCGCCCGCTGCGGCCTCGCCCTCTGCTTCCGGCTCGGCCTCTTCCTCGGCGTCAGCCTCGCTCGCGCTCATGGCCAGTGCCTCGCCCTCCGGGCTGGCACCGTAGGTGGCATCAAGGTCGATCACGTCGCGCAGCAGCATCTTCCCGTCCTTCAGGGAGGAATGCCATTCGATCATCGCGCGGATGGTCAGCGGGCTCTCGCAGATGCCGCCGATCATCATCTCCCGGCCGGCCTCGATGCGCTTGGCGATGGCGATCTCGCCCTCGCGCGACAGCAGCTCGACCGAGCCCATCTCGCGCAGATACATGCGCACGGGGTCGTCGGTGCGGCCGACATCGTCGTCGTCGAGGTTGCCGGCATTGCGGCCCTCGCCGTCGGCATCGCCGCCGGCGGCGGCCGCGGTCTCCTCGGACTCCTCGTTCTCGACGACGTTGATGCCCATCTCGGACAGGTTCGAGGTCACGTCCTCGATCTGCTCGGACGAGGTCAGATCCGGCGGCAGGGCGGCGTTCAGCTCGTCGATCGTGACGTAGCCGCGCTCCTTGCCCTTGGCGATCAGCTTCTTCACCGCCTGGACGGTCACGTCCATCGAGGCGCCGTCCGCGCCATCCTCGCGCGTTTCGGCCGAATCCGCTGCCGCAGCTGTCTTGGTTGCCATCTGCACCCGTGCCCCTTCGCCCGCCGCCGTCAGGCCCCGCTGTCAAGAGGGGCCCGAAGCTGGCTCTCATACCTAAGCTTCCGCGCGCAAGGAAGGGGCACGACTCGAATCATGCCTGCCCCGACCGCGCCGCGGYCTCAATTCCATTCCGGCCCGGCGGGTCAGAACCCGCCCGGCGTCGCCTGCCGCCGCACGATCTCCTGGTGCAGCCCGCGCCAGCGTTCCAGCGCCGCCGCCGTGCCCTGCCTGTCCATCTCCCGCGCCGCATCCGCCAGTTCGCGCCGCAAGGCGCGCAACTCGAGATGGCCCATGACCATGGCCCAGCCGGCTCGCGCCTCCTCCAGAGGGGCCTCCGGCCGGGTGAAGGGCCATTTCTTACGAATGCGGTCCACCAATGCCGGCGGCAATCCATCGGCTTCGGGAACAGTCAAGTAGGGCCGAGCCTGCTGTGAATCAAGTCCGGCCGAGTCGGAGCCCGATTCGCGACCATGCGATTCGCCGAGTCGCGCCAGCAGGGACTGGCGCAGCGAATCGAGGCCCGAATCGGGGATCTCGATCATGGCGAAGCCCTCGCCGACTTCCTCGCCGAGGTCGGGATGTGCGGCGAGAAGGCAGAACAGGACGCAGAATGCCAAGTGGTCATCCTGTTCATCACGGATCGACCGCGGCTTGGGCCCGGCCGGCACCGGCGGCTTGCCGCCCGGCCGCCACTCCTGCCGCTTCGGGCGCCAGGGATATGCCTCCTCGAACCGCGCCCGCAGCTCGGCCAGGTACTGGCCCTGCACCGCCGGGTCGGCGATCCGCCGGGCCTGGGCCTCGACGCCAGCGCGCAGGCCCGCGCGGCCCTCCGGCGTCTCCAACCGGTGCATCGTGGTCTGGCGGTCGAACAGCACCCGGACCATGGGCAGGGCGCTCTCGAGCACTGCCTGCATGGAGGCGCCGCCGCCGGAGCCGCGGATCAGGCTGTCCGGGTCCTCGCCCTGCGGCAGGAAGGCGATGCGGGCCGAATGGTCCGGCTTCAGCTGCGGCAGGATGCGGTCCATTGCCCGCCAGGCGGCGCGCCGCCCGGCCTCGTCGCCGTCGAAGCACAGCACCGGCACCGGCGCCATCTTCCACAATTCGACGATCTGCTCCTCAGTCAGGGCGGTGCCGAGCGGCGCCACCGCCGCCTCGAAGCCGGCCCGGACCAGGGCGATCACATCCATGTAGCCTTCGGCCACGATCACGGTCTGGCCCTGCGACGCCGCCTGCCGGGCGCGGGACATGCCGTAGAGCAAATTCCCCTTGTGAAATAGCGGGTTGTCCGGGCTGTTGACGTATTTTGGCCCGTCGCCTTCCATGATCCGGCCGCCGAAGGCGACGGTGCGGCCCCGCCGGTCGGCGACCGGGAAGATCACCCGGTTGCGGAAGAAGGAGTAGAGATCGCGCCCGTCATCCGGCCGCCGGGCCAGCCCGACCTCCTCGATCATCGCATCCTGGAAGCCCTGGCCGCGCAAATGCTTGATCAGCTTGCCACCATCGGTGGGAGCGTAACCGAGGCGAAAGCGCGAGATCGTGTCGCCGTCCAGGCCGCGGCCCTTCAGGTAGTCGCGCGCCGCCCGGCCGCCGGCGCCTCGCAGCTCGGCCTCGAAGAAGGCGCAGGCGGATTCGACCACGTCATACAGCGTCTTCTGCCGCTCGAACCGGGCCCGGTCCTCCGGCTCGGCCTTCGGCACCTCCAGCCCGGCCTGGGAGGCCAGCGTCTCGATCGCCTCCATGAAGGACAGGCGGTCGTGCTGCATGACGAAGCTGATGACGTCGCCGGTGGCGCCGCAGCCGAAGCAGTAGAAGAAGCCCTTCTGGTCGTTGACCGTGAAGCTCGGCGTCTTCTCCTTGTGGAACGGGCAGCAGGCCTTGAACTCGCCCTTGGTGCTGCGCTGCAGCGGCACCCGCTTGCCGACCACGTCGGACACCTGGAGGCGGGTGCGCAGCTCTTCAAGGAAGCCGGGAGGAAGGGACATGCAGGGGTTCTATCCGGCGAGGGCGCGTCAGCGTAACGCGATTCCCGCCTCACAGGTCAGCGGTTATGAGGTCAGTGCCTCCCCGCTTGTCATTGCCGGGCTTGACCCGGCAATCCAGCAGAGCGTCCCGACAGTCTCTGGATGCCCGGGTCAAGCCCGGGCATGACAGGTTGGGGGTTGCGCCTGTCCCTCAGCCCAGTTGCGCCTTGACCGCGGCCGAGACCTTGGAGAAGTCCATGCGGCCGGCATAGCGCGACTTCAGCTCGGCCATCACCTTGCCCATGTCCTTCATGCCGGCGGCGCCGAGGTCCTGGATCACCGTGCCGATCGCGGCCGCGGTCTCGGCCTCGTCCATCGCCTGGGGCAGCCAGCGCTCGATCACCGCGATCTCCGCCTGCTCCTTGTCGACCAGGTCCTGCCGGTTGCCCTGCTGGTACAGGGCGATGCTCTCGCGCCGCTGCTTCACCATGGTCTGCAGCAGCGACAGGATCTCCTCGTCCGGGATGCCGTCGGTGTTGCCCTTGGCGCGGGCGTCGATGTCCTTGGTCTTGAGCGCGGCGATGATCATCCGCACGGTCGAGAGCGTGCGCTCGTCCCGCGCCTTCATCGCCTCCTTGAGCGTGTCGGTGAACTGGGTGCGCAGCATGATGAGGATCCTCCTGGAACAAGCGGCGCGAATGTCGGCCATTCGGCCGGCATAGGCAAGAGATGGGGGCGGCCATTCCGCCAGCGCGGGCAAGAGGGGCTGGAATCTTGCATCCACCCGTGCTTTATGCCTGGAAATTCAGACCCCGAGGTTGCCATGTCCCACACCGCTCCGCCCCCCGGCGCCACTGCGGCGCTCGTGCTCGCCGACGGCACGGTGCTTTGGGGCCGAGGCATCGGCGCGACCGGCCGGGCGATCGGCGAGGTCTGCTTCAACACCTCGATGACCGGTTACCAGGAGATCATGACCGATCCGTCCTATGCCGGGCAGATCGTCACCTTCACCTTCCCGCATATCGGCAATGTCGGCGCCAACCCCGAGGATATCGAGACCGGGACCACAGCGGCGCGCGGCCTGGTGCTGCGCGACGACATCACCGAGCCGTCGAACTGGCGCGCCACCCGCGACTTCGACGACTGGCTGCAATCCTTCGGCCTGATCGGCATCGCCGGGGTCGACACCCGCGCCCTGACCCGCCGCATCCGCGACGCCGGCGCCCCGACCGGGGTGGTGATCCACGCCCCCGACGGCGAATTCGACATCGCTGCCGCGCTGGCCGAGGCCGAGGCCTGGCCCGGCCTCGAGGGCATGGACCTGGCCAGGGAAGTGTCCTGCACCCAGACCTATCGCTGGGACCAGACGCGCTGGGCGCTCGGCACCGGCTACGGCACGCTGAAGAGCCCGAAGCGCAAGGTCGTGGCGATCGATTTCGGCGCCAAGCGCAACATCCTGCGCTGCCTGGCCTCGATCGGCTGCGAGGTCACCGTGGTGCCGGCGACGGCGACGGCCGAGGACGTGCTGAGCCACAGCCCGGACGGGGTGTTCCTGGCCAACGGCCCGGGCGACCCGGCGGCGACCGGCGCCTACGCCGTGCCGACGATCAAGGCGCTGCTCGACACCGGGCTGCCGATGTTCGGCATCTGCCTCGGCCACCAGATGCTGGCCCTGGCGCTGGGCGCGAGCACCGGCAAGATGGCGCGCGGCCATCGCGGCGCCAACCACCCGGTCAAGGACCTGACCACTGGAAAGGTCGAG
The DNA here is from genome assembly GCF_052113205.1 of Inquilinus sp. YAF38. Taxonomy (NCBI): domain Bacteria; kingdom Pseudomonadati; phylum Pseudomonadota; class Alphaproteobacteria; order Rhodospirillales; family Rhodospirillaceae; genus Inquilinus; species Inquilinus sp. YAF38. Next base: position 42,441 of record NZ_JBFRCU010000062.1, read on the forward strand.
ATCACCAGCCAGAACCACGGCTTCCAGGTGCTGGCCGAAAGCCTGCCGGACAGCGTCGAGGTCACCCATGTCAGCCTGTTCGACGGATCGAACGAGGGGCTGCGGCTGAAGGACCGGCCGGTGTTCTCGGTGCAGTACCACCCCGAGGCCAGCCCGGGGCCGCAGGACAGCCACTACCTGTTCCAGCGCTTCGTCGATCTGATCGACGCACACAAGCGCTGATGCCGCAGCGCACGCCGCCGCGCCTGCTCGGCCCCAGGGTCTTCCTGACCCTGGCCGGGCCGGCCGACGGCGCAGCGCTGGCCGCTTTCCACGACCGGGAATGGGATTATCTCGGCCCCTGGCTGCCGCCGCGCAGCGCCGCTTGGCGCACCGAGGCCCATTGGCGCCGCTGGGGGGCGGAGGCGGTCGACCTGTTCCTGGACGACCGCGCCGTGCGGCTGGTGCTGCGCCGGATCGACCCGGCTGACGCCGGCATCGTCGGGCAGTTGAACCTGAACATGTTGGCGCGCGGCGCCTTCCAGGCGGCGACGCTGGGCTATCACATGGCCGCGGCGCAGCAGGGCCAGGGGCTGATGCGCGAAGCGCTGGAGATGGCGATCCCCTACGCCTTCGGCCCCTTGGGCCTGCATCGGCTGATGGCCAACCACCTGCCGGAGAACACCCGCAGCGCCGCCCTGCTGCAGCGCCTGGGCTTCGTCCGCGAGGGCTATGCCAAGGATTATCTGTTCATCGGCGGCGCCTGGCGCGACCACGTGCTGACGGCGCTGACCAACCCCGATCCGGTCGACCCGCCGGCGGCCTGACCCGGAACCCGCCTCCCCTCCCTGCCGTTGCCTTTGCACCAAGGCCATCGCAGCGAGGAGGCGACATGCCGGAGGACCAGGGCCCCGCGCCCACGCTCACCAAGACCGAGGCCCGCCACGGCGAGACCAGCGGCCATATGCGCTGGGTGCTCCATGCCTCCATGGCGCTCGCGGTCATCATCCTCGGCGCCGTGCTGCTCTGGTGGGTCTTCTGACCGGACAAAGAAGGGGCGGCCCAGGGGCCGCCCCAAGTCTTCCCAGCCTGATTCCGTCGCTACATCCAGTAGGGCGGCACTCGATAGTAGTCGTGCACCTGCCGCGCCCAATCCCGGTCGTCCCAGTCGAAGCGGTCGCCGGCATCATGTGCCGGGGCGCCGCGCAGCTGGTCCTCGGTGATGTCCAGCTCATAGGCGTCGAGCGCCTCGTTGTAGGTCAGCATCGACCATGGCAGGGCGTAGTAGTCCTCGCCGATGCCGAGGAAGCCGCCGAAGGTCATGACGGCATAGCCGACGCGGCCTGTGCGCTTGTCGATCATCACCCGCTGGATGGTGCCGATCCGGTCGCCGTTCGGCCGCCGCACCGGGGTGCTCTCGACCTTGTCGCTGGCGATCAGCCGCTCGGTCTCGCGCGAGCTGAGATCACGGGCTGTCTGGGTCTGCATGTCGCTCTCCCACAGTGGTGGTCTCCCTCAGGCAATGGCTCGGACGGGGGCACGGTTCCCAAGGAACCGGAGCCCGAGGCGAGCGATTGATCAGGGACTGCCCTTTCCGGAGAAGCGAGGCCGCGATGATGAGCGATCCGAAGCCGCCCCCCGACGATCCCACCCGCCCGCCGATGCCGATTCCGCGGCCGGACACGCCGCCGGACGGCCCGGGACAGCCGCCGCCGGAGGTGCCGCCCGACGGTCCGGCCGAGCCGCCCCTGCCCGAACCGGTCCGGATGTGACCCATGAAAAAGGCCGGCCCCACAGGGCCGGCCTCGATCTTTTCTGGATCAGGCGCGAGATCAGTTCCAGCGCCAGGGGTTGTAGTAGGGGCGACGCCCGTCATGCCAGCTGTTGCGGCGCCAATCCCGGCGGTCATGGCGCCAATCACGACGGTCGTGGCGCCAGTCGCGACGATCGTGGCGCCAGTGGTCACGACGCCAGTCCCGGCGATCATGGCGCCATTGGTCGCGACGCCATTCCACCTTGGTGGCGAGGTTCGCGTCGCCCTGCCCGTTCCACACCGCCGCGGCGGCCACAGGCGCGGGCGCCCGGTCCTGGGCGAAGGCGGCGCCGGAGGCGCCGGCGAGGAGCAGAGCCGCCGAGGCGGCCACGAGAAGACGCTTCATACCAGACAACATAGGGGGATCCCTCTTCCATCAACCGGAGATGTTCCCTGAGAAACAACCGGCTCCCCCATTCCACGCCTTATCCTGAAGATTCCGTCGCCGATGGAAGCTGCAGCAGCAAGCATACGGTGACAAACCAAGCGAGAACGCCGCCAAATTCCTTTTAGGACACGAAGAGATCACAAAGAGGACACAATCTGAATTCCAAATGAATTGCAGAATCTTACGAAAACTCAATTATCAATACACGATCGACGGCGATGGCCATTGGTCCGGACCAAATCCGGGTCGGCGGTCAGAGGATGGCGAGCGGCAGCTTCCGCCGCGGCGGCGGGAAGGCCTGGTCCAGCGCCGCCAGATCGGCCTCGTCGAGGACGAGGTCGAGCGCCTTGCGATGGTCGCGCAGCCGTTCCTCCCGGCTGGATTTCGGGATGGCGACGACACCCTGCCGAGTCAGCAGCCAGGCCAGCGCCACCGTGGCCGGCGCCACGCCGTGCCGGCGGGCGACGCCGCCGAGGCCCGGGTTGCCGAGCAGCCGGCCCTGGCCGAGCGGCGAATAGGCCATCACCGGCAGGAAGCGGTCCTGGCACCAGGGCAGCAGGTCCCATTCGATGCCGCGGGCCGACAGGCTGTAGCAGACCTGGTTCGTCGCCGTGCGCCCGCCGCTCTTCTCGGCAACCCAGCCCTCCATGTCGTCGAGGTCGAAATTGCTGACGCCCCAATCGACCACCTTGCCGTCCTGCCGCAGGCGCTCGAACGCTTCGATGGTCTCGGCATAGGGCGTCCCGCCCTGCCAGTGCAGCAGGTACAGGTCGATGCGGTCGGTGCCGAGCCGGCGCAGGCTGCGCTCGCAAGCGTCGATCGCGCCCCTCCGGCCGGCATTGTGCGGATACACCTTGCTGACCAGGAACACGCCGTCGCGGCGGCCGCGGATCGCCTGGCCCACCACCTCCTCGGCGCCGCCCTCGCCATACATCTCGGCGGTGTCGATCAGGGTCAGGCCGAGATCGAGCCCGGCGGCCAGCGCCGCCGCCTCCTCGTCGGCCTCGCGCCGGTCCTCGCCCATGCCCCAGGTGCCCTGTCCCAGGATCGGCATGGCAGCGCCGGAGGGCAGCGCCACCGTGGTCTCGCCCGCCGGTCGGCGGCGCAGCCCGTCTGTGCCGGTCATTACCATGCCTCCTATTCCGCGATCGCCATGCGATCCTGCGGCATCGCACCGGCGGCGGCCAGGGTCCAGATCGTCAGCGCCCCCTGCCGGCCGCGGATCTCCGCCTGGCCGGCCGGGTCGAACGCCCCCAGCACCTCCTGCGGGCAGCCCTCGCGGCCGGCCTGGACCACGGCGGCGTCGCTGGCCACCACCCGGGCGGCGAGGCGGCGGCTCAACCGCTCCAGCCGGCTGGCGACGTTGACGGTGTCGCCGACGACGCCGAATTCGAGGCGCCGCTCGTCGCCGATATTGCCCATCACCACCAGGCCATAGTGCAGGCCGATGCCGACCTCGACCGGCACCGCGCCGCGGGACTGCCGCTTGGCGTTCCAGCGCTCGACCTCGCTGCACATCGCCCGGGCGCAGCTGAGCGCGTTGCTGGCGTCGCGCGGGCCGGGCTGCGGCGTGCCGAAGGTCGCCATCACGCAGTCGCCGATATATTTGTCGATCGTGCCCTCATGGGCGAAGACCTGCTGCGCCATGCGCCGGTGGAAGCTGCGCAGCAGCGCCACCACCCGTTCCGGCGCCAGCCCCTCGGCCTGGCCGGAGAAGCCGACGATGTCGACGAACAGGATCACCGCCGGCTGGCGCTGGATCTCGCCGAGCGGCGTGGCCGAGGCCGCCAGCCGGCTGACCAGGTTGGGCGAGAAGTAGCGCGACAGCGCCGCCTTGGCCGCCTCCATCCGCGCCGCCCGCCCCACCAGCCTGCGCGAGCGCCACACCGCCAGCGCCAGCACCACCGTCATCAGCACCAGGACAACGGTCTGAATCATCCACAGCGTGCTGCTGACGGCATGCGGGTCGAGCGACATGGCGATGCGCGCGGCGTCGGGGTTCGGACTGTCGACCACGTCGTTGGCGCTGGTGACGATGCTGTCCGGCCGCGACGCCAGCCAGGCGAAGCCGAGCGACCAGGACACGGTCAGCGCCCCGCCGACCAGCAGCACCAGCTTGGGCGAGTAGCTGAGCGCCACGCCGCACAGGAACAGCAGCAGGAACAGGAAGTTGGGGATCCGCTGGGTGAACTGGACCGGCAGCTCCGAGCTGAACAGCGGGTTCGGTGCCACCATGACGAAGGTCAGCACCACCGCGTCCAGCACCAGGAAGGCGCCGACGCCCCAGACACCGATGCTGCCGCGGCGCTGCAGCAGATAGGGGATCAGGCCGAGCACGAGGAAGACCGCCATCACGCCGAGATAGGCCACCGACCGATCGGCCGGGATGGTCAGCACGACGTAGAGCGCGAGCAGCCCCAGCACCAGGGCACGGCCGTAAAAAACGTAGGACAGACCGTCCCGCTCCTCCCGCTCCACGGCGCCCTGGATCCCAAGGGGCGTCGCCTGCGCCGGTTTCGCCATGCCGCTCTCCAGCCCGATGATGCGGTGCAAATGGGGCCTGCATGCGGGTTTCGCCAGGGTCCGGATGACGACAGGTCGCCCCTGCCCTGCGCCCTGCGGCCGCCCCGGGGCTTTCCCCGCGCGCGTTACTTCCTTATAAGAGCGCGCTCCTTCGGGAGCGTGCCCCCCGTACCCAGCAGGCCGCCCCCAATGCCCAAGCGCACCGACATCCGCTCGATCTGCATCATCGGCGCCGGACCGATCGTCATCGGCCAGGCCTGCGAGTTCGACTATTCCGGTGCCCAGGCCTGCAAGGCGCTGAAGCAGGAGGGCTATCGCGTCATCCTGATCAATTCCAACCCGGCGACGATCATGACCGATCCGGAGCTGGCGGATGCGACCTATATCGAGCCGATCACGCCGGAATTCGTCACCCGCATCCTCGAGGCCGAGCGTCCGGACGCGCTGCTGCCGACCATGGGCGGGCAGACGGCGCTGAACACCGCCATGGCGCTGGCCGAGGACGGCACGCTGGAGCGGCTGGGGATCGAGCTGATCGGGGCCAAGCGGGACAGCATCGAGAAGGCCGAGGATCGCGCGAAGTTCCGCGAGACCATGGACGAGATCGGCCTGGAATCGCCGAAGAGCGCGGTGGTGCACAGCCTGTCCGAGGCGATCGACGCGCTGCCGGGCGTCGGCCTGCCGGCGATCATCCGGCCGTCCTTCACCCTGGGCGGCACCGGCGGCGGCATCGCCTACAACCGGGTCGAGTTCGAGGAGATCGTCCGCTCCGGCCTCGCCGCCAGCCCGACCCGCGAGGTGCTGATCGAGGAATCCGTCCTCGGCTGGAAGGAGTACGAGATGGAGGTGGTCCGCGACCGCGCGGACAACTGCATCATCATCTGCTCGATCGAGAACATCGATCCGATGGGCATCCACACCGGCGACAGCGTCACCGTCGCCCCGGCCCTGACCCTGACCGACAAGGAATACCAGCGGATGCGCGACGCCTCGATCGCGGTGCTGCGCGCGATCGGCGTCGACACCGGCGGGTCGAATGTGCAGTTCGCGGTCGACTCCGAGACCGGCCGCATGGTCGTGATCGAGATGAACCCGCGGGTCAGCCGCTCCTCCGCCCTGGCGTCCAAGGCGACCGGCTTCCCGATCGCCAAGGTCGCGGCCAAGCTGGCGGTCGGCTACACGCTTGACGAGCTGGCCAACGACATCACCAAGGTGACCCCTGCCAGCTTCGAGCCGACGATCGACTATGTCGTCGTCAAGATGCCGCGCTTCACCTTCGAGAAGTTCCCGGGCGCCGAGCCGACCCTGACCACCAGCATGAAGTCGGTCGGCGAGGCGATGTCGATCGGCCGCAACTTCGCCGAGGCGCTGCAGAAGGCGCTGCGGTCGATGGAGACCGGGCTGACCGGGCTGGACGAGGTCGAGATCCCGGGCGTCGCCATGGACGCGCCGGACCCCCAGGTGATCCGCGCCGCCCTGGCCCGCCCGACCCATGACCGGCTGCTGGTGATCGCCCAGGCGATGCGCCTCGGCCTCGGGGTCGAGGAGATCCGCGCCGCCTGCAAGTTCGATCCCTGGTTCCTGCGCGAGATCGAGAAGATCGTCGCGGCCGAGGAGGAGGTGCGGCGCTACGGCCTGCCCGAGGATGCGCAGGGCTTCTCCCGGCTGAAGCGGATGGGCTTCTCCGACGCCCGGCTGGCCAAGCTGGCCGACACCACCGAGGCGGAGGCCACCTCAGCCCGCCGCGGCCTCGGCGTAACTCCGGTCTACAAGCGGATCGACACCTGCGCCGGCGAGTTCGCCTCGGCCACGCCCTACATGTACTCGACACATGAGGCCGGCTTCGACGAAGGCGAGTGCGAATCCGACCCGACCGACCGCGAGAAGATCATCATCCTCGGCGGCGGCCCGAACCGGATCGGCCAGGGCATTGAGTTCGACTATTGCTGCGTCCATGCCGCCTATGCGCTGAAGGAGGCCGGCTACGAGACCATCATGGTCAACTGCAACCCGGAGACGGTGTCGACCGACTACGACACCTCGGACCGGCTGTATTTCGAGCCGCTGACTGCCGAGGACGTGATCGAGCTGATCCGGGTCGAGCAGGAGCGCGGCACGGTCAAGGGCGTGATCGTCCAGTTCGGCGGCCAGACGCCGCTGAAGCTGGCGCATGACCTGGAGGCGGCCGGCATCCCGATCCTGGGCACGCCGAAGGACGCGATCGACCTGGCCGAAGACCGCGAGCGCTTCCGCGACCTCCTGGACAAGCTGGGCCTGCGCCAGCCGAAGAGCGGCATCGCCCATTCGGTCGAGGAGGCGGAGGCGATCGTGCAGGAGGTCGGTTTCCCCTGCCTGATGCGCCCGTCCTACGTGCTGGGCGGCCGGGGCATGGAGATCGTGCACGACCTGCAGGGCTTCCGCCGCTACATCACCACGGCCGTCAAGGTCTCCGGCCGCAACCCGGTGCTGATCGACCGCTACCTGCAGGACGCGATCGAGGTCGATGTCGACGCGGTGCGCGACAGCGAGCAGGTCTATGTCGCCGGGATCATGGAGCATATCGAGGAAGCCGGGATTCATTCCGGCGACAGCGCCTGCGCCCTGCCGCCCTATTCCCTGTCCGCTGCCGTGGTCCAGGAGATCGAGCGCCAGACCCGGATGCTGGCCGACGGCCTCGGCGTCATCGGCCTGATGAACGCCCAGTTCGCGGTCAAGGACAACGAGGTCTACGTCATCGAGGTCAATCCGCGCGCCAGCCGCACCGTGCCCTTCGTGGCCAAGGCCACCGGCACGCCGATCGCCAAGATCGCGGCCCGGGTGATGGCCGGCGAGAAGCTGGCTGACTTCACCCTGCACGGCCCGAACCCGCCCTACACGGCGGTGAAGGAGGCGGTGTTCCCGTTCAACCGCTTCCCCGGCGTCGACGTCATCCTGGGGCCGGAGATGAAGTCGACCGGCGAGGTCATGGGCCTGGACCGCGACTTCGGCCGCGCCTTCGCCAAGAGCCAGCTGGGCGCCAACCAGAAGGTGCCGCTGTCCGGCACCGTCTTCGTCTCGGTCAAGGACCGCGACAAGCCGGCGATCCTGGAAGTCGCCCGCCGGATCGCCGAGCTGGGCTTCGAGATCCTGGCATCGAGCGGCACCGCCAAGGCGCTGGAGGACGGCGGCCTGAAGGTCCGGCGCATCAACAAGGTGATGGAAGGCCAGCCGCACATCGTCGACGCCATCCTGAACGGCGAGGTCCAGCTGGTGTTCAACACCACCGACGGCGCCCAGACGGTGCGCGACAGCTTCGGCTTGCGCCGCGCCGCGCTGGTCAATAACATTCCCTACTCGACGACCGTGGCCGGGGCGCGTGCGACTGTGGAGGCGATCGCCGCGCTTAAGGCCGGGGCGCTTGAAGTCGCCCCGCTGCAATCCTACCTAGGTTCGGCGCGGTAGCACCGGGGGCAGGGATACGAGCAGGTCTGGAGGCCGGCGTCCTGGACGCCGGGTGTAACGCTTTTTGGCTTTTTGGGACTGGAGCGCGATGGAAAAGGTGCCGATGACCGCGGGGGGATACAACCGCCTGCAGGAAGAGTTGAAGCATCTGAAGAGCGTGGCGCGACCCGAGGTGATCAAGGCGATCGCGGAGGCACGCGAGCATGGTGACCTGTCCGAAAACGCGGAATACCACGCGGCGCGCGAGCGCCAGAGCTTCATCGAAGGCCGGGTGATGGAACTCGAGGACCGGATCAGCCGGGCCGAGATCATCGACACCTCCAAGCTGTCCGGCGACACCGTCAAGTTCGGCGCCACCGTGACGCTGGCGGACGAGGACACCGACGAGGAGATCACCTACCAGATCGTCGGCCAGGACGAGTCCGACATCAAGGAAGGCCGCCTGTCGATCACCGCGCCGCTGGCGCGTTCGCTGATCGGCAAGGCCGAGGGCGACCAGGTCGAGGTCACCACCCCCGGCGGCTCCAAGAGCTACGAGATCGTCACGGTCCAGTTCGTCTGACCGGCCGGTTCTCTTAGAGTTCCGCAACGGCCCCGCTTCGGCGGGGCCGTTTGCGTTCGGCTTAGCCCAACCCGAGCGGACCGGCCATTCCCACCGCACGGATCGTGTGCTATACGCCCGCCCATCATGACCCACGCTCTGCGATACCCAGGCGAAAAACCGTCCTTCTGATCGGAAGGGTGGCAGAGCGGTCGTGCGTCGGTTTCCAAGCCTCAGGTAAAGTCAGCCCCAGCGGGAGTACGTTGCTCGTCCCTTGTTCCGGACGGGCGTTGCCGCAGGCCCGACTCGCCGACTCTCCGCCAGCCTTCCACGGCCCACGGGCTCGCCTATCGGTGAAGGCAAGGCGCTGTAAACGCCCCGCTCGCGCTGTGGTGGTTCGACTCCGCCCCCGTGGACCAGACCTCCCGGACCCCTCTGACGGGTCCGGCCCGGACAGGACCGATGGCGAATTCCGGCGCGGCGGCACCGACAAGGGACGTCGCGCCATCCCTTGTCGTCATCGGCGGTGCAGGCAGGCCGTAAGGGCGGCGCGCCGAAACCTTGACGCGCCGTTCGACCCGGCCGTCTGCACCGCATCACCTGTCGCAGTTGGAGGCATGCGGCTGCTCCTCCTCCTGATCTCCACGAACACGAGTGCGGCGAGGCCGCCGAGGCCGGCCGTCAGCCACAGGGCCGCCGCGGCCCCCAGCCGCTCCAGCATGGCGGCGAACAGGAACGGCGCCAGGGCCGAGGCGATGTGGACAACGCTGGAGATCCAGCCGAGCCGCTCGGCATAGCCCGCCCGCCCGAACAGCATGAGCGGTACCGTGCCGCGGACGATGCTGTTCAGCCCGGATCCGAGCCCGAACAGGATCGCGAAGCCGAGCGCCGCGGCCAATTCAGGCGCGCCGAGCAGCAGCAGGCCGAGCGCCAGCGGCGGCAGGCTGGAGGCGACGATCGCGAGGCCGACCGGGCTGGCGCGGCGGCCGGCGGTCATGGTCAGGAAGYGGCTCAGCACCTGGGCCGGACCGAACAGGCTGCCGACCAGCAGGCTGCCGGCGCCCAGGCCGATCGYCGCGAGCAGCGGGACCATATGCACCAGCACGGCCGAGGAGACGAAGCCCGCGAGCGAGAAGCCGGTGGCGGTCAATATCAGCAGGACGCGCCGATCCTGGCGCTGGCTTCCGGTGTCCTCAGGGACCTTGCCGGCCGAAGGCGCCGCCGGGCCGACAGCCCGGACCAGGCTTCGCAGCCAGAGATGGATCGGCAGGCACAGCAGCAGATGCAGCGCGGCGAAGACCAGATACACCTCGCGCCAGGTCAGATGGTCCTGCAGCGCCGCGGTGGCCGGCCAGAACAGGGTCGAGGCGAAGCCGGCGATCAGGGTCAGATGGGTGATGCTGCGCTGGGCACCGAAGCCGACGACCTGGACCAGTGCCGGGAACGCCACCTCGTAGAGAACGAAGGACGCGGCCAACTGGATCGCCACCAGCCCCAAGGCCAGGCCCAGCGGCCCGGGTGCCACGGCGCAGGCGACGAGCGCGGCGGCCGCCCCGACCGAGCCCAGGGCCATCACCCGGCCGGCGCCGTGCCGGTCGACCCAGCGGCCGCAGTGCGGACCGACCAGCGCCCCGGCCAGGAGCGCCGCCGAGAACGCGCCATAGACGGCGTCCTGCGACCAGCCGATATCGGCGGCCATCCCCGCGGCGAGGATGCTGAAGCTGTAATACAGCGTGCCGTAGCCGATGATCTGGGTCAGCCCGAGCCCGGCGACGACCCCGAGGAGCCGCCGCCCGGAGACCGGACCGGCCGCGCCGATCGCCTCAGCCATGATGTCTCCCGTCGTTCAGCAGCAGGCCGATGCTTTGGCGGGAGCGGCCGATGCGGCGGGGCCGCAGCAGGAAGCCGCCTCCGCCTCGCGCCGGCCGGGGCCGTTGCAGACGCCGGTCTCGGGCAGGTCCAGCTCGACGCGGGCCGCGGCCTCCATGTCGCCGGCGAGGAAAGCCGCGACCGACCGGGCCTGCTCGTATCCGGTGGCCAGCAGGAAGGTCGGGGCACGGCCATAGGCCTTCATGCCGATGATGAACAGGCCCGGCTCCGGCTGCGCCAGCTCGGCCGCGCCATGCGGGCGGACCGTACCGCAGCTGTGCTCGCTGGGGTCGATCAGCGACGCCAACGCCCGCGGGCAGTCGAGCGCGGGGTCGAGGTCGATGCGCAACTCGCCGAGGATCGACAGGTCCGGGCGCAGGCCGGTCGCCACCACCATTTCATCGGCGTCGATCTCGTATTCGGCTCCGTCCCGGTCGCCCAAGACACGGATACGGCCGTCGGGTGTCGTCTCGATCGCGTCCACCGCGAAGGGCGCGACGATCTCATAGGCGCCCGCCTCCGCCAGCGCCCGCAGCCGCCGGCCGAGGGCGCCGCGGCGCGGCAGCTGGTCGGCCTCGCCGCCGCCGAACAGCCTGGCTCGATCAGTGCCGCGGAAGGCCCAGACGATCCGGGTGCCCGGCGCCTCTATGGCCAGCTCGGCCAGGTCGAGCAGCGTACCGGTGGCGGAATGGCCGCTGCCGACGACCAGGACCCGGCGGCCGGCATAGCGGTCGCGCTCGCGGCCGAGCACGTCGGGCATGCCGTAGCGGATGCGCGCGGCGGCAGCGCGCTCGCCGATCGCCGGCAGGCCGCCGGCCCCGGCCGGATTCGGCGAGGACCAAGTGCCGGAGGCGTCGATCACCGCCCGGGCAAAGATCCTGCCCTCACGCCCTGAGCTGTCGATATATCGGACTTCGAAGGGTCGTTCCTCCCGCCCGGCGGCGCGGACCTTGCCGTGGCCGGCGCGGGCGATGCCGGTGACGCGGGTGCCGAGACGCAGGCGGCCGGCGATCTCCGGCGTGGCCGCCAGGGGGTCGAGATAACGTTCGGCCAGGTCGAGACCGGTCGGATAGCCGGCCGCGTCCGGATGCGACCAGCCCTGCCGCCGCAGCAGCGCGACCGTGGCCTTGTCCGTGCTGTAGCCCCAGGGCGAGAACATCGGCACATGGCCCCAGTCGCGCACCGCTGCGCCGACCCGGTCACCGGCTTCCAGGATCACGGGCTCGATCCCGCGGCCGAGCAGATGCACCGCGGCGGCCAGGCCGACCGGGCCGGCGCCGATGATCGCGACCGGCAGCTCCGAGGACGAGGCGGCCGCGAGCACTGCACGGTCCGACGAGGCAAGCGGGCGGTTCATCTGGCATCTCCTCACTGTCTATGTTCTAGGCATCGAAGGCCGATGCATCCGGGCAAAAAAGAGAGGCCGCTATCCGCAGCAGCCTCCGCCGCTCTCCCGTGCGATCACGCTCTCCGTCTCGGTCAGCGCCCGGGTCACCTCCAGCCACGCTTCCACCCCCACCTTGAAAGCCTCTCGGCCTTTGCCGGTCAGGGTGTAGGTCTTGCGCGGCCGGCCGGAGACGACGCTGCTTTCGACGGTGACGTAGCCGCCCTCCTCGAACTCGCGCAGCACCGGGTAGATCGTGCCTTCGGTGGGGGAGCAGCAGCCATTGGTCGTCAACTCCACCGCCCGGGCGATGTCATAGCCATGCATCGGCCGGTCGTGCAGCACGCGCAGGATGAAGAACTTGGACAGGCTCATCTTGATCGTGCCGGCCCAGTAGGAGCGGCTGGTGTAGTCGACCGCGGGTCGGGCGACGGCAGAGAGCTTGCGGGCTTCGGTCATGGCTCGATCCTGATACCTTGATGATCGATGAGTCAAGGGATAATGTATTGCCAATTCAGCCGCCGGAACACCCGATGATCCGCCTCGCCACGCCGGAGGACGCCCCCGCCCTCCAGGCCATCTACGCCCCGATCGTCGTCGGCACGGCGATCTCCTTCGAGCTGGCACCGCCAACGGTGGCGGAGATGGCCGATCGCATCCGCGGCACGATCCCGGCCTATCCCTGGCTGGTGCTGGAGCGGGACGGCCGGATCCTGGGCTATGCCTATGCCGGCCCGCACCGGGCCCGGCCGGCCTATCGCTGGTCGGTCGATGTCAGCGTCTATGTCGCCGAGGCCGGGCGGCGGCAAGGCATCGGTCGCGCGCTGTACGAGCGGCTGTTCGAGCTGCTGCGGCGCCAAGGCTACCACGCCGCCTTCGCCGGCATCGCCCTGCCGAACCCGGCCAGCGTCGCCTTGCACGAGGCGGTCGGGTTCGTGCCGCTCGGCGTGTATCGCGATGTCGGCTTCAAGCATGGCGCCTGGCACGATGTCGGCTGGTGGCAGCGCCCGATCGGCGACCGTCCAGGCCATCCGACCGAGCCGCGCCCGGTGACCGAGGTTCTGGACTGATCAGATCGCCCGGCGTTCGTACCAGCCGCGCGAGGCCTTCACCAGGCGGACGACCGACAGCATGACAGGTACCTCGACCAGCACGCCGACCACGGTGGCCAGCGCCGCGCCGGAGCCGAGGCCGAACAGGCTGATCGCCGCGGCCACCGCCAGCTCGAAGAAGTTGGAGGCGCCGATCAGCGCCGCCGGCGCCGCGACGCACCAGGCGACGCCGAGGCGGCGGCTGAGCCAATAGGCGATGCCGGCGTTGAGATAGACCTGGATCAGGATCGGCACGGCCAGCAGCAGGATCACCAGGGGCTGGGCCAGAATGCGCTCGCCCTGGAAGCCGAACAGCAGCACCAGAGTCGCCAGCAGCGCTGTCAGCGACAGCGGCTGCAGCACGGCCAGGGTGCGCTTCAGTGCCGGCTCGCCGCCTACGGCCAGCAGCGACCGGCGCCAGAGCTGCGCCACGGCCACCGGCACGACGATATACAGCACCACCGACAGCAGCAGCGTATCCCAGGGCACGGTGATCGAAGCGACGCCGAGCAGCAGGCCGACCAGCGGTGCGAAGGCGAAGACCATGATCAGGTCGTTCAGCGCCACCTGGCTCAGGGTGAAATGCGGCTCGCCCTCGCAGAGGTTGGACCAGACGAAGACCATGGCCGTGCAGGGTGCCGCGGCCAGCAGGATCAGCCCGGCGATGTAGGACGGGATCTGGTCCGCCGCCAGCCAGGGCGCGAACAGATGGCCGATGAACAGGCTGCCCAGCAGCGCCATCGAGAACGGCTTGACGCCCCAGTTGACGAACAGGGTGACGCCGACGCCGCGCCAATGCGCCTTGACCTCACCGAGCGCGGCGAAGTCGATCTTCAGCAGCATCGGCACGATCATCGCCCAGATCAGCACCGCCACCGGCAGGTTGACCTTGGCGATCTCGGCCGAGGCGACGAGCGCGAAGAAGCCCGGCACCACCGCGCCGAGGCCGATGCCGGCGACGATGCAGAGGATGACCCACAGGCTGAGATAGCGCTCGAACAGCCCCATGGCGGGGGCAGCCGGCGCAGGCCCGGCCGCGGTGGTCTCGGCGGTCATCACGGATCCGATCGGTCGGAGGAAAAGGTCAGTCCCGCTGGCCGTCGGGGCGGATGACGAGCTCGCCATCCTCCTTGCGGAACTCGCCCCGCTGCGGCGCCGGCAGGATGTCGAGCACCGCCTCCGAGGGGCGGGCGAGCAGCACGCCCCGCTCGGTGACGACGATCGGCCGGTTGATCAGGATCGGGTGCGCGATCATGGCGTCGAGCAACTGATCGTCGGTCAGATCCGGATCGTCGAGGCCGAACTCGTGATAGGGCGTGCCCTTCTCGCGCAGCACCGCCCGCACCGGAACGCCCATGCGCCGGACTAGCTCGGCCAGTTCGGTCCGGCTCGGCGGCGTCTTCAGGTATTCGATGACAACCGGCGTGATGCCGGCGTTGCGGATCAGGCCGAGGACGTTGCGGGACGTGCCGCAGGCCGGGTTGTGATAGATCGTGACCGCGCTCATGACGATGCCGGTTCTCCCTGGGTTTGGGCGGCCGGCTGGCAGCCGCAGCTCGCCTGCTCGATGACGCCTATCAGCGGCGCGCAGATCTCCGGCCGGCCGTTGCAGCAATCCTGGACCAGGAAGGACAGCAGCGCCTGCACGCCGTCGAGATCGGCGGCATAGAGGATCGACCGCCCTTCCCGCCGCGACCGGATCAGCCCGGCCCGGCTGAGGATGCCGAGATGGGTCGAGAGCGTCGTGCTGGGCACGCCGACCCGCTCCGCCACGGTTCCTGCCGGCACGCCGTCGGGCCCGGCCTGCACCAGCAGGCGGAAGACGGCCAGCCGGGTCGATTGGGCCAAGGCCCCGAGTCCCTCGATCGCTGCGATCTCATCCATATTTCGAGAATTTCAGAAATATGGAATTGGCGCAAGCCTCCAGCCGACACCGACCTATCGGTTTTTCATCTAATCCTTCGAAGTTGTCGCCGGAACCCACAGGCTGGAACAGCAAATGTCATCCGAGCGATACGGTTGTTAAACCGAACCGTCATCTTCCCCTTGTAGGGAACGGTCCCGTCGCCGCCGTCGCGGACGTGCAGGGCGGCCAAGGGGAGACATACATGACCGTCGTGACCAAGCTGTCGGCGGCCGCCTTCGCGCTGGCCGCCGCCGCGGTGTTTGCGCAGCCGGCCCAGGCGGCCGAGCGCACCAAGTTCGAGTTCTGGTACGGGCTGACCGGCGACCTGGAACAGCGGGTGCAGGAGACCTGCAAGCGCTTCAACGACAGCCAGGCCGATTTCGAGGCGGTCTGCGTCGGCCAGGGCGGCTATCCGAACGCGGTGCAGAACGCCATCGCCGCCTATCGCGCCCAGAAGCAGCCGACCGTGGTGCAGGTGTTCGACGCCGGCACGCTGGACCTGATGCTGTCCGGCGCCTATGTCCCGGCCCGCAAGCTGATGGCCGACAACGGCTACGACATCAAGTGGGACGACTATTTCCCCGGCATCGCCAACTACTACGCGACGTCGAAGGGCGAGCTGATGTCGTTCCCCTACAATTCCTCGTCGGCGCTGTTCTACTGGAACAAGGACGCCTTCGCCAAGATCGGCCGCGACAAGGGGCCGGAGACCTGGGAAGACGTCGAGCAGATCTCCCGCCAGCTGAAGGCCGCCGGCTACGACTGCCCGCTGGCCTTCAACTTCGACCCCTGGCCGACGCTGGAGCAGTTCTCGGCGATCCACAACCAGCCGATCGCCACCAAGAACAACGGCTATGACGGGCTCGACGCCGAGCTGGTCTTCAACAAGACCAAGTTCGTCGACCAGATCACCTTCATCAAGAAGATGTACGATGAAGGCCTGTTCGTGCTGAAGACCAAGGAAGGCGGCCAGGACATCGTCCCGGCCTTCGCCTCCGGCACCTGCCAGATGACGCAGTCCTCGGTCGCCGACCACGGCACCATCGGCAAGCTGGCCGCCCCGGACATGCATTGGGATGTGGTCAAGCTGCCGGTCTGGGCCGGCACCGAGCGCAAGAACTCCCTGGTTGGCGGCGCCTCGCTGTGGGTCCTCGCCGGCAAGTCCGACGGCGAATACAAGGGCGCCGCGGCGTTCCTGAACTTCCTGGCCCAGCCGTCCTCGGTGCAATGGTGGTCGACCGTGACCGGCTACATCCCGGTCACCAATTCCGGCTTCCAGGCGATGAAGGCCGACGGCTTCTACGACAAGGCCCCCTACAAGGGCCGCGAGCTGGCGATCGAGAGCCTGACCTGGACCCCGACCACCCCGATCTCGCGCGGCATCCGCCTCGGCGGCTACATCCAGATCCGCAAGGAGGTCCAGGACGCCTTCCAGGCGATCATCGCCGGCAAGGTCTCGGTGCAGGACGGCCTCGACCAGGCGGTGGAGCGCGGCAACGTGATCCTGCGCCGCTTCGAGAAGACCTACGCCGGCAAGCAGCTGCTCTGACCCGGCGCAGCCCCCTCACCCTCCCGGCCCACGGGAGGGTGAGGGGTGCAGTCCCCTCCTCCACCAGCCGCCTCGGACCCGATGGAAAAACGCGCCCATTTCAAGAACCGGACGCTGGCCTGGCTCCTGATCACGCCGCAGCTGCTGCTGGTGTTCCTGTTCTTCTACTGGCCGGCCGGCGAGGCGCTGTACTGGGCCTTCACGCTGGAGCAGCCCTGGGGCGGCGGCAATGAATGGGTCGGGCTGGAGAACTTCCAGGCGCTGCTGAGCGACAGCGCCTATTGGGGATCCATCGGCGTCAGCTTCGCCTATGCCCTGCTGGCCACCGGCATCGCCATGGCCGGCGCCCTGGTCCTGGCCCTGTTCGTCGACCGGCAGCTGCGCGGCTTCCAGGCCTACCGCTCGATCTTCGTCTGGCCCTATGCCATCGCGGCGCCCGCCGCGGCCATCGCCTTCCGCTTCATCTTCGCGCCCGAGAGCGGGATGATCGGCGCGATCAACGCGCTGTGGCCGGGGCTGTGGAACCCGGTGCTGAACGGCACCCAGGCCCTGATCATGGTCGTGCTGTGCCACGCCTGGATCTGGATCGGCTACAACTTCATCTTCTTCCTGGCGGCGCTGCAGTCGATCCCGCGCAGCCTGATCGAGGCCAGCGCCATGGACGGGTCGGGCGCGCTGCGCCGGATGCGCGACATCCAGTTGCCGCTGATCGCGCCGACCCTGTTCTTCCTGATGGTGATCAACCTCACCGGCAGCTTCACCGACAGCTTCGGCATCGTCGACATCATGACCGAGGGCGGCCCGGCCCGCGGCACCGAGGTCATGGTCTACAAGATCTATTTCGACGGCTTCAAAGGCCTCGACTACTCCGGCGCCGCCGCCCAGAGCATCGTCTTGATGCTGCTGGTCATGGTCCTCACCTTCGTCCAGTTCCGCTGGGTCGAACGCCGCATCCACTACAGCTGAGGGAGGACGGCGATGATCGAACGCACCCCGGTCCTGAACGCCCTGACGCATCTGATCCTGATTACCGGCCTGGTCCTGGTGCTGCTGCCCTTCGCCATCGTGCTGGCCGCCGCGACCAAGGACATCCAGGGCGTCAACCAGGTGCCGATGAGCCTGATCCCCGGCGGCCATCTGATCGACAACCTCGCCGCCGCCTGGGACCAGGCCGGGTTCGGCCCGAAGCTGCTGAACAGCCTGATCGTCGCGGTCGGCGTCACCGCCGGCAAGATCGTGCTGGCGGCACTGACCGCCTTCTCGATCGTGTTCTTCCGCTACCGCGCGCGGATGGTGGTGTTCTGGCTGATCTTCACCACGCTGATGCTGCCGCTCGAGGTCCGCATCGTGCCGACCTATTCGATCGCGGCGAATGCGCTGTCGCCGTTCCAGAGCATTCTCGCGGCCATCGGGCTGCAGGTCGACCTGCAATGGAACCTGCTGAACTCCTACACCGGCCTGATCCTGCCGCTGATCGCCACGGCCACCGGCACCTTCCTGTATCGCCAGTTCTTCCTGACCGTGCCGGACGAGCTGCTGGAAGCGTCGAAGATGGACGGCGCCGGGCCGATGCGCTTCTTCGCCGAGATCCTGATGCCGCTGTCGCGCACCAATATGCTGGCGCTGGCCGCGATCCTCTTCGTCTACAGCTGGAACCAGTATCTCTGGCCGCTCCTGATCACCACCGACCAATCCTTCAGCACCGCGGTGGTCGAGCTGAAGCGCCTGATCCCGACCAACCAGGGCGGCCTGCCGGAATGGAACATCGCCATGGCCGGTACCCTGATCGTGATGATCCCGCCGCTGCTGGTCGTCGCGCTGATGYAGCGTTGGTTCGTGCGCGGCCTGATCGCCACCGACAAGTAAGGAGAAAGCCATGGCCCATATCGCCATCCGCGGCGTGCGCAAGAGCTACGGCAAGACGCCGGTGGTGCACGGCGTCGACCTGGACCTGCCGTCGGGCACCTTCGCCGTGATCCTCGGCCCGTCCGGCTGCGGCAAGTCGACCCTGCTGCGCATGATCGCCGGGCTGGAGGAGATCACCGCCGGCGAGATCGCGATCGGCGGCCGGGTGGTGAACCAGCTGGAGCCGCGCGAGCGCGGCTGCGCCATGGTGTTCCAGAACTACGCCCTGTACCCGCATATGAGCGTGGCCCAGAACATGGGCTATGCACTGAAGGTCGCGGGCATGCCGAAGGCCGAGCGGATGGCCAAGGTGCGCGAGGTGGCGAAGCTGGTCGGGCTGGAGGATTTCCTCGACCGCAAGCCGGCGGCCCTGTCCGGCGGCCAGCGCCAGCGCGTCGCCATGGGCCGCGCCATCATCCGCGAGCCAGAGGTGTTCCTGTTCGACGAGCCGCTGTCCAACCTGGACGCCAAGCTGCGGGTGCAGATGCGGGTCGAGATCCGCCGCCTGCACCGGCGCCTGGGCGCCACCTCGGTCTTCGTCACCCACGACCAGGTCGAGGCGATGACCCTGGCCGACGTGTTGATCGTGATGAACAAGGGCGTGGTCGAGCAGATCGGCCGGCCGGCCGAGATCTACAACCGCCCGCGCACCCGCTACGTCGCCAGCTTCATCGGGTCGCCGGCGATGAACTTCATCGAGGGCCGCATCTTCGCCCCCGGCCAGTTCGGCTTCGACGAGACCAAGACGATCGCGATCGACCCGGCCGATGGCGGCCGCTTCGTCGAGCGCTCCGCCACGCTGGGCATCCGGCCGGAACTGGTGGAGATCGTGCCGGTCGACCGGCCCGGGGCGCTGGTCGCCACGGTCGACTTCATCGAGGAGCTGGGCGCCGGCCGGGTGGTCCACACCGACATCGACGGCCTGTCCTTCGCCGTCACCACCGGGGCCGAGGCCGACTACACCCCCGGCCAGCCGCTGGGGCTTTACCTGCCGCCGTCGCAGCTGCATTTCTTCGACCCGCACACCGGGCTGCGGCTCGATGCCGACCTGCCGGCCGAGCATCGCTTCGCCGTCGCCACCGCCGCCTGAGATCGAGAGACCATCATGACCGAGATCATCACCGCCATCGGCTTCTCCACCGGCGTCAGCGGCAAGGGCGACCTGTCGCGCCTGGACGCCAGCCTGGGCCGCATCGCCGCGCTCGGCGCCGACGCGGCCGAGCTGTCGCTGTACGGCGAGGACCTGATCGCCGGCGGCCGCGTGCTGCCCGACCGGGTGCACAAGCTGGAGCAGATCACCCGCCGCCACGACCTGCGCTACACGGTGCACGGCCAGATCGTCTCCAACTTCATGGACGAGCAGAACCTGCCGCTGCAGAAGGCAGTGGTGCGGGCGATGCTGGAGCTGTGCGACCAGGTCGGCGCCGGCGTGCTGGTGCATCATTGCGGCAAGGCGGCGATGACCGACGAGGCCGGGCGCGACCGGCTGGACGCGATCGAGCGCGAGGCCCTGGCCGAGCTGGCCGATGTGGCCCGCGGCTACGGCGTCAAGCTGGCCTTCGAGAACATCTTCGCCATGGACGACGGCGAGTACCGCCAGACCCCGGCCGAGGTCGCCGACACCGTGCGGGCGCTGAACCACCCGAACCTCTGCGCGCTGATCGACTTCAGCCACGCCTATATCGAATGCACCCGCCGCGGCCTGGACTGGCGCGCCCAGATCCGCAGCATGGCCTCGGCCACCGGCCATCTGCATGTGCATGACAGCTTCGGCCGGCCCTACACCATGACCAAGTTCTACGAGCCGTCCGAGGCGGTGGCGCTGGGCATCGGCGACCTGCACCTGCCGCTGGGCTGGGGCGACATCGCCTGGGAGGAGATCTTCACCGAGCTGCGCTTCCAGCCCGACACGGTGATGATCCTGGAGCTGAACGCCGACCGCTACGATGCCGAGCTGGGCAACAGCCTGGCCCGCGCCCGGCGCCTGGCCGAGCTGGTCAACCAGCGCGCACTCGCGGCCTGATGCGGGAGATCATCACGCGGCGGGCCGGCGTGCTGCCGGCCCCCGACCCGATCCTCTTGGCCGATGCGGCCCTGGCGCCGGACGATGCGCATGACCGCTTCGCCTCCGAAGTGCCGGCGCTGCATGCGGTCGAGCACCGGCCGGCGCCGGTGGACCGGCCGGTCGGGGCACGGCTGCGCGTCGCCGCCTGGAACGCCGAGCGGCTGAAGTACCACGCCCCCTCCGCCGCCCTGCTGCGGAGCACAGATGTGGTGCTGCTGACCGAGGCCGATATCGGCATGGCCCGGTCCGGCAACCGGCACACGGTGCGCGACCTGGCCGAGGCGCTGGGCATGGGCTGGGCCTTTGGCGTGGAGTTCGTCGAGCTCGGCCTCGGCGACGCCCGCGAAAGCCAGTGGCATGCCGACGAGGACAACCGCATCGGGCTGCACGGCAATGCCGTCCTCAGCCGCCACAGGCTGCTGGACCCGGTGATCATCCCGCTCGACCCCGGCGGCACCTGGTTCGCCGGCCGCAGCGGCAATCAGCGCCGCTTGGGCGGCCGCATGGCGGTGGCCGCCCGGCTCGACACGCCGCGGCCGCTCTGGCTGGTCGCGGCTCATCTCGAAAGCCACAGCGACGCCGCCGACCGCGGCCGTCAGGGCGAGCGGCTGGTCGCGGCGATCGACCGGCTGGTGCCGGCCGGCGCCGGGGTGGTGCTGGGCGGTGACTTCAACGCCACCGGGATCGCCGGGTCCCTGGAGGCACCGGAGACGGCGGAGCCGCTGTTCGCCGTGCTGCGCGACGCCGGCTTCGACTGGCATCGCTGCAACGCGCCCGGCCCGACCCAGCGCACCCGCCCGGACGGCACGCCGGTGCCGCCCTTCGCCAAGCTGGACTGGCTGTTCACCCGCCAGGTCGAGGCCGAGGCACCGGCGACCATCCCGGCGGTCGACGCCGCCGGCGCCGCCATCTCCGACCACGAGGTGGTGGCGGCGACGGTGGTGACGGGCGTGGTGGCGGAGCGATCGGTAGCGGCCGGGGCTGAGGTGGAAGCCTAGATCAGATTGCCTCTCCCGCCTGGCGGGAGAGGTCGGGCGTCCGCAGGACGACCGGGTGAGGGCTGGCCTGGGCCTCGACAAAGAACCCTCACCCGGAGCCGCTTCGCGTCTCCGACCTCTCCCGTAAACGGGAGAGGCAACGCGCCCCCACCCTCCTCCGAAATGACTCCGATGTCATGAAACGTCCCGGCCTCCCTCTCCGTATAGAGGGGTGGCCGCGCTATTCTGTCCCCGTGGCCGCAACCAGACCGCGTCCACCGAGGATCTGATGCGTTCGCCTTTCACCGACCGTGCCGGCCGCTTCTCCTGGCTGAAGACCGTGGTCTTCGTGCTGCTGCTCCTGCCCGGCCTGTGGTATGGCGGGCGCCTCGTGGCCGGCGACCTGGGCGCCGACCCGGTGCAGACCTTCCAGCGCAACATCGGGCTATGGGTGCTGTACCTGCTGGTCATCGGCCTCGCCGTCACGCCGCTGCGGCGGGCGCTGCGCTGGCCGCAGCTGATCCAGGTGCGGCGCATGATCGGCGTCGCCGCCGCCATCTATGTCCTGATCCACCTGACCGGCTATACCGCCACCCAGCATTTCGACCTCGGCTTCGTGGCGTCGGAGATCGTCAAGCGCCTGTACCTCACCATCGGCTTCCTGGCGCTCTTGGGGCTGATGCCGCTGCTGGCCACGTCGACCGACGCCATGATCAAGCGCCTGGGCGGCAAGAGATGGCAGCGGCTCCACCAGTTGATCTATCCGATCGTCGTGCTGGGGCTGGTGCATGGGGTGATGCAGTCGAAGGTCGACGTCGCCATCCCGACCATGCTGGCCGGCTTCACCATCTGGCTGCTGGCCTGGCGGGTGCTGGACAGCCGCTTCGGCCGCGGCGACGGGCTGCCGCTGTGGTCGCTGGCCGTGCTGTCGGTGGCCGCCGCCCTGGTCACGGCCGGCGGCGAGGCGGCGATGTACGGGCTGTTCACCGGGGTCGACCCGATGCGGGTGCTGCGCGCCAACCTGATCTTCGCCTTCGGCCCGCGCCCGGCCTGGATCGTGCTGGGCGCCGGCCTGGCCGTCACCGTGCTGGCGGCGCTGCGCCGGCTGCAGAAGAGCAAGGCCCGTCGGCCAGCTCTGGCTTAAGCCGGCTTCCGGACCCAGACCACCGCGGCCAGCAGGGCGAAGACCAGCACGCCGCCGCTGAGCCCCATCGCCAGCCGCATGCCCTCGACCGATAGGCCGCCGCCGCCGATCGCGCCGAGCACGGCGACGCCGAGGGCCCCTCCGGTCTGGCGCAGCGAGTTGAGCACCCCGGACGCGATGCCGGAGCGGGCGCGGTCGACCGTCGCCAGCAGCGCCGCGGTCATCGGCGGCACGGTCAGCGCCGTGCCGCAGCCGATCAGCAGCAGGGTCCACCAGAGGCCGCCGTAATCCGTTGTCGGGGTCAGCGCCAGCGCCAGTGCACCGAAGCCGGCGACGGCGACGCACAGCCCCGACACCATCGGCAGCCGCGCCCCGTGGCGCGCCGCGATCCGGCCGGCGAAGACGTTGATGACAGCGATCAGCCCGGTCATCGGCACGAAGGCGAGGCCGGTCAGCAGCGGCGACAGACCGAGCGGCCCCTGAAAATACAGGCTGAGCAGGAAGGTCGAGCCATAATAGCCGGCGTTGAGCAGGAAGCCGATCAGCGACACCGCCGAGAACACCGGATGGCGGAACAGGCCGAGCGGCATCATCGGCGCCGCGTTGCGGGATTCGACCAGGATGAAGCCGATGCCGGCCAGCACGAACAAGGCCATGCCACCCAGAACCAGCGGATGGGTCCAGCCCACCGGCTCGCCCTCGATGATCGAGCCGGTCAGCGCCACCAGCGCGACGATCGCCAGGATCTGGCCCGGCAGGTCGAGAGCGCGGTTGTGCCGGCCCTCGGTCTCGCTGACGAAGCGCAGGGTCAGCCACAGGCCGATCGCGCCGATCGGCAGGTTGATCAGGAAGATGCTGCGCCAGCCGAACAGCGCGACCAGCACGCCGCCGACCACCGGACCGGCCACCATCGCCATGCCGCCGGCCCCGGCCCAGATGCCGATCGCCCGCATCCGCTCGCCCGGATCGTGATAGGCATGGGCGACCAGCGCCAACGAGCACGGCATCAGCAGCGCCCCGCCCAGTCCCTGGGCGACGCGGGCGGCGATCAGCACCGTGCCGGTCGGGGCCAGGCCGCAGGCCAGCGAGGCCAAAGTGAACAGGGCGAAGCCGGCCAGGTACAGGCGCCGCGCCCCGAACCGGTCGCCCAGCGCGCCGCCGGTCAGCAGCAGGCTGGCGAAGGCCAGGGTGTAGCCGTTGACCACCCATTGCAGCCCGGCGACGCCGCCCTGCATCAGGCCCTGGATCTGGTCGAGCGCGACATTGACGACGGTGACGTCGACCTGGACCACCACCACGCCGAGGCTGAGCGCGGCGAGACGGGCAGCGCGCCGCGCAGGGGTGGCGCGGTCGGGGCAGGCATCGAAGGGCATGGGCGCGCCTGGGCGGCGGGAAGCGTTCGGCTTCCGTTCCCTAGCACGAGTCGCGCGGGGCCGAGGCCGCCTTCGGCGCATCGCTGTCCCGCGAGCCGGTCAATCCGGCGGCGGGCTAGACTGGAGGGGCACAGCGGAGAGATGATGATTGTGACAGGCGAGCTCTATCTGATCCGGCACTGCCGGGCGGCCGGCCAGGAGCCGGAGGCGCCGTTGACCGCCGAAGGCCGCGACCAGGCGCTGCGGCTGCGCGACCGGCTGTCGGACCTGCCGATCGCGCGCATCGTTTCCAGCCCCTTCCTGCGGGCGCGGGACAGCGCCGCCCCGCTGGCCGAATGGCTGGGGCTGCCGGTCCGGATCGACGACCGGCTGGCGGAGCGCGTGCTGGCGGCGGAGCCGGCCGAGGATTGGCAAGACCGGCTGCGCCGCTCTTTCGCCGATCCGGCCCTGGCCTGGCCCGGCGGCGAATCCGGCGCCGCGGCGACCCGGCGCGGCCTGGCGGCGCTGGCCGATGCCGCGGCCGGTGCAGAGGGGCCGGTGGCGGTCGTCAGCCACGGCAATCTGCTGGCCCTGCTGCTGCACAGTTTCGACGATCGCGACGGCTTCGCCGCCTGGGCGGCGCTGAGCAACCCGGATGTGTTCCACATCGACCCCGCCGGCACGGTCCGGCGCTGCTGGAAGGATGACGAATGACCCTGACCATCGCCCCGGAGACGCCGGACCAGGCCGAGGTGCAGGCGCTGCTGGAGCAGGCCGACCGCCGCTCGGCCGGGCTGTATCCGGCGGAGAGCCGGCACGGGCTGAGTGTCGCTGCGCTGCTGGCCCAGCGGGTGCGCTTCCTGGTCGCCCGGCAGGACGGGAGGGCGGCCGGCTGTGGCGGCTATGCGCCCGATAGCGACGGCACGGCCGAGCTGAAGCGGATCTTCGTCGCCGCCGAGGCGCGCGGCCTCGGCATCGGCCGCGCCCTGCTGCAGGCGCTCGAGGCGGATGCGGCCCGCGCCGGCATCCGGCTGCTGCGGCTGGAGACCGGGGTGAGGTCGGCCGAGGCGCTCGGCCTATATCGCCGCTTCGGCTACCGCGAAACCGGCCCCTTCGGCGCCTACGGCCCCGACCCGCTGAGCGTGTTCATGGAGAAGGCGTTGCCGGGCGGGTGAGGTGCGCAAGCGCTCCGTGGCCAGAACGGGCAAAGCGCCCTATATTGGAACCATGACGAAGCCCGCGCCGATCCAGCCGCCGGAGGACGATCCGGAGACCGCTGCCAAGCGCGCCGCGATCCGCGAAGGCATCGCCGCGGCGGATGCCGGACGGCTGATCCCGCATGAGGAGATGCGGCGCTGGCTGCTCTCCTGGGGGACGGAAGACGAACTGCCCCCGCCGCAGTGCAAGTAGCCCGTAGGTTGGGTTCGCGACAGGCGAACCCAACGGATGCCGGACACAGCTTCGAGAAGTTGGGTTCGCTTGCGCGAACCCAACCTACACCCTCTGAGCGTGTTCATGGAGAAGGCGCCGCCGAGCCGATGATGCTCGTTCTGGAGGATCAGGCCTGCTCGACGCCGGTTTCGGTTAACTCCAAACCCCCATTGTTTCTGACTAGCCACCCCTGCTTCACTGCGTATTCCACGCCATCGTCGAAATCAGCCTGCGAGTAATCACCGAGATGTTGCAGGACGATGTCCTCAGGCAGAACTACCACTCCCGCTTTCCAAGGGAATCCACCTCGCTTGACGATCAGCTTCAAGACTTGGAGAACATCTCGTGCAGGATCGTTGACCATAGCTCGTATCTCAGTCTGAAAGGGTGACAGCGGGACAAGAGGCCGCTCTTCGGAACATGGTGAGCCATTAGGCTGCATGATAGAGCAGCGTCTTTCAGGAGTTCTCTGGCGCAAGCACCTTCGACCCCTCCCGCAGGGCGGGAAAGGCAAGGCAATCCGGGTCTCGTAGGTTGGGTTCGCGGCACGCGAACCCAACAGGATCGGGTGCCACGAGGGCGGCGGCATGTTGGGTTCGCGAAGGCGCGAACCCAACCTACTCGGTCACCCGGTGTCGGGCGGCTTGGGCCTGCGGCGGTTGACACCGGCCGGGCGAGGTTCGGGCGGATCCGCCGGATCATCCTCGTCGTCCTCGCCATCCTGCGACGGCAGGAAGCCCAGCTCCTCCAGGGCCTCGTCGGCCATCTCGAGCCACTGCTTCACCTGGACCGGATAGCCCCAGCGCCGGCACAAGGCCGCCACCGCGACCTCGGCCCGGCTGGCTTCCACCAGCTCCGCCACCTCCGGC
>NZ_JBFRCU010000063.1:0-43595 GCF_052113205.1 Inquilinus sp. YAF38
GCCAGCTACTACGACGGCGCGGTCGGGGTCACGGTCAGCCTGGTCACCGGCACCGGCCTCGGCGGCGACGCCCAGGGCGACACCCTGACCGAAATCGAGAACCTCTCCGGCAGCCAGGGCAATGACAGCCTCACCGGGGATGCCGGGGCCAACACGCTGCAGGGCTGGAACGGCAACGACGTGCTCCGCGGCGGGGCGGGGGCCGACGTGATGGACGGCGGCGCCGGCACCGACACGGCCAGCTACTACGACGGCGCGGTCGGGGTCACGGTCAGCCTCRCCGCCGGCACCGGYGKCGGCGGCGACGCCCAGGGTGACACCCTGATCGGGATCGAGAACGTCAACGGCAGCCAGGGCGGCGACAGCCTGGTTGGAAATGCCGGCGCCAATGCGCTGCAGGGCTGGAACGGCGACGACGTGCTCCGCGGCGGGGCAGGGGCCGACGCGCTGGACGGCGGCGCCGGCATCGACACCGCCAGCTACTACGACAGCGCAGCCGGCGTCACGGTCAGCCTCGCCGCCGGGACCGGCATCGGCGGCGAGGCACAGGGCGATACCCTGACCGGGATCGAGACCCTCTCCGGCAGCAATCTGGGCAGCGACACCCTCACCGGCAGTGCCGGCGCGAATACGCTGCAGGGCTGGGGCGGCAACGATGTCCTCACCGGGGCCGGCGGCAAGGATACGCTCGCCGGCGGCGCCGGAGCGGATCGCTTCGTCTACACCGCCCTCGGCGACAGCGCGGTCGGGGCCAATGCCGACGTCATCGGCGACTTCAGCCACGCCCAGGGCGATCGCATCGACCTGTCGGGCATCGACGCCAGCAGCGGTGTCGCGGGCGACCAGGCCTTCGGCTTCATCGGCACGGCCGCCTTCACCGGCGTGGCGGGGCAGTTGCACTACTCCGTCGCCGGCGGCGTCACCACCATCACCGGCGATGTCAACGGCGACAAGGTCGCCGATTTCCAGATCAACCTGACCGGTGCGATCGGCCTCGTCGCCGCCGATTTCGTGCTGTAGGTCGCGGGAGCATCAGGCTGCGGGGACGGGCTTCGCCATGTGCACGATGGTGTACTCGCCCCGCTGCTCCTGATGCGTCTCGCTGTAGCCGCGGGCGGCATAGAGGGCGCGGTTCTCCGACATCCGGATGTTGGTGTAGAGCCGCAGCTCGGTGATGCTGCGGCGCCGCGCCTCGCGTTCGGCGAAGTCCAGCAGCCGGCCGCCGAGGCCGCGGCCCTGATGGCCGGGATCGACCGCGACATTGACGATCAGCAGGTGGTCGGGCTCGGGCTTCAGCTCGATCAGGGCGATGCAGCCATGGATGCCGTCGATCGCCCAGATCTCATGCTCGGCCAAAGCGCGGACATAGTCGGCCCGCATCGGCTTCGGCTCGATGCCGACGCTGATGATCCATTTCGCATAGGCGCGCCGGACCAGGGTCCGGATCGCCTCCGCCTCGTCGGGCCGGGCCCGGCGGATCTCGCCCCATGTCGTGTGGAACATGGGCGCTCTCCCGTCTTTCCATGCACTGGCCGCATGCTATCGTCGGCGGCGCCGATCTCTCACTGAAATTCCCGAAGGCCAGCCCCGCCATGGATCTCGTCCTGCGCAACGCCAACCTGCCGGACGGCCGCACCGGCATCGACATCGGCGTCAAGGACGGCCGCATCGTCGCGGTCGAGCCGCGCCTGGCGGCGCAGGCGGACGACGAGATCGACGCCGGCGGCCGGCTGGTGACGCCGCCCTTCGTTGACTCCCATTTCCATCTCGACGCCACGCTGTCGCTCGGCCTGCCGCGGCTGAACCGCTCCGGCACGCTGCTCGAGGGCATCGCGCTGTGGGGCGAGCTGAAGCCGCAGCTGACGCAGGACGCGGTGATCGCCCGGGCGCTGGCCTATTGCGACCTGGCGGTGGCGCAGGGGTTGCTGGCGATCCGCAGCCATGTCGATGTCTGCGACGACCGGCTGCTGGCGGTCGAGGCTCTGTTGGAGGTCAAGCGCCGGGTCGCACCCTATCTCGACCTGCAGCTGGTCGCCTTCCCGCAGGACGGGCTGTTCCGCTCCGCCACTGCGGAGAAGAACCTGCTGCGCGCGCTCGACCTCGGCGTCGACGTGGTCGGTGGCATCCCGCATTTCGAACGGACCATGGCCGACGGCGCCGCCTCGGTGCGGCGGCTGTGCGAGATCGCGGCGGAGCGGGGGCTGCCGGTCGACCTGCATTGCGACGAGAGCGACGATCCGCAGTCCCGCCATATCGAGACGCTGGCGGCGGAGACCCATCGCCTCGGCCTCGGCGGCCGGGTAACGGGATCGCACCTGACCTCGATGCATTCGATGGACAATTACTACGTCTCGAAGCTGATCCCGCTGATGCGCGAGGCCGGGGTGGCGGCGATCGCCAACCCGCTGATCAACATCACCCTGCAGGGCCGGCACGACAGCTACCCCAAGCGCCGCGGCATGACCCGGGTGCCAGAGCTGATGGCCGCCGGCATCACCGTCGCCCTCGGCCAGGACTGCGTCATGGATCCCTGGTACTCGATGGGCTCGGCCGATATGCTGGAGGTGGCGCATATGGCGGTGCATGTCGGGCAGATGACGTCGCTCGACGCCATCAACCGCTGCTTCGCCGCGGTGACCACCGAGGCGGCGAAGATCCTGGAGCTCGATGGCTACGGCCTGGCGCCCGGCTGCCGGGCCGATCTGGTGCTGCTGCAGGCCGCCGACCCGTTCGAGGCCGTGCGGCTGAAGGCGACCCGCCTGCTGGTGCTGCGCGCAGGCCGGCTGATCGCCCGGACGCCGGAGCGGGTCACCGCCCTGGACCTGCCGGGCCGCCCGGTCACGGTGGTCCCGACCTTCGCGCCGGGGTCGATCGCCTGACGCCTGCCGTTGTCTAGATGGATATCTAAGATTATCTATCTGGATAGCAGGAGGTCTGTGATGCCCTTTCATATTCGTGACGTGGAAGCCGACGAATTGGTGCGCGAACTCGCGCGGCGCCGGCAGATCGGCCTGACCGAGGCGGTGAAGCTGGCGGTCCGCAATGAGTTGCGCCGGGAGGATGAGGCGGTTCCGTTGCAGGAACGCATCGCCAAACTGCGCGATGAGGTTTTGTCCCGTCCGGCGACTGGTCTGGTTGCAGACAAGCGCTTCTTTGATGAGCTCAGTGGCGACGTCTGATGTTCGTCGACGCCTCGGCGATGATAGCCATGCTGGTCGGCGAGGCCGGAGCTGTCCAGCTTGCCGACGATCTTGCTGCCGCCGGCAACCGGATGACTTCGGCAATCGCTGTCTATGAAACGGTCACGGCCCTGTGCCGCATCCGCTCCTACAGCGTGCCCGAAGCTCGGGATGTCATCGCACGCTTCCTGTCGGCGGGCGATATCCGGATCGTGCCGATCGGTGAAGCTGAAATGGACATTGCCCTGACCGCATTCGATCGTCTCGGGAAAGGGCGCCACCCAGCCGCGCTCAATATGGGCGACTGCTTTGCCTATGCGGCGGCGAAGTCCCATGGCGTGCCGTTGCTGTACAAGGGAGACGATTTTTCGAAGACCGATCTGGCCCGCCAGCGATAGCGGGTCGATCCCTCAGATCGGGATTGTGCCGATCGTCGCGGAAGTGTCATGCTGATCCTCCAAAAGGGCCCGCGTGATCGGGCATCGTCCCGGTCGGCATGGCGGTCCCGTGCACAAGGGAGGATGCGCATGCCGCAGGAACGCCCTGCCCCCAGATTCCGTAGCGCGGCCCTGGTCGGGCCGTATTCGAGCGGCAAGACCACGCTGATGGAGGCGCTGCTGCACAGCGCCGGCGCGATCCCGCGCAAGGGCAGCGTGGCCCAGGGCAACACCGTGGGCGATGCCTCGCCCGAATCCCGCGCCCGGCAGATGACGATCGAGCCGAACCTGGCCTCCTGCCGCTATCTCGACGAGGACTGGACCCTGATCGACTGCTCCGGCTCGGTCGAGCTGGCGCAGGACGCGATGGCCGCGCTGATGGTCACTGACATCGCCGTGGTGGTGGCCGAGGCCGACCCGGACCGCGCCGTGATCCTGGCGCCGCTGCTGCGCTTCCTGGACGAGCACGAGATCCCGCACATCCTGTTCATCAACAAGATGGACCGGTCCGGCATCCGCATGCGCGACCTGCTGGCCGCCTTGCAGCAGGTCTCGGCCCGTCCTCTGTTGCTGCGCGAAGTTCCGATCCGTGACGGCGACAGCGTCTCCGGCTATGTCGACCTGGTCAGCGGCCGTGCCTATAAATGGCGCGAGAACCAGTCCTCCGACCTGATCGAGGCGCCGGGCGACATCAAGCCGCGCCAGGACGAGGCGCGCCAGACCATGCTTGAATCCCTGGCCGATTTCGACGATGCGCTGCTGGAGCAGCTGCTCGAGGACAAGATCCCGGCGCCGAAGGAGATCTACAGCCAGCTCACCCGCGACCTGCAGCAGGACCTGATCGTGCCGGTGTTCTTCGGCTCGGCCGAGCACGGCAACGGCGTCACCCGGCTGTGGAAGGCGCTGCGCCACGAGGCCCCGTCGCATGAGGTGGCGGCCAACCGGCTCGGCTACGACGCCCATGGCGGCTTCGCCGCCACCGTGTTCAAGACCCTGCACCAGCCGCACACCGGCAAGCTCAGCCTGGCGCGGCTGTGGAGCGGCCGGCTGTCCGACAACAGCAATCTCGGCAGCCGCCGCATCTCCGGCGTGTACCGGCTGAAGGGCGGCGAGAACCAGAAGCTGGCCGAGGCCTGGGCGGGCGAGATCGTCGGCATCGCCCGGCTCGACGACCTCACCACCGGCCAGACGCTGCGCGCCGACGGCACCGCCGAGGCGACCTGGAACTGGCCGAAGCCGGCGGAGCCGGTGCACGCCGTGGCGCTGTCGCTGTCGGACCGCAAGGACGATGTCAAGCTGACCACCTCGCTGGCCAAGCTGTGCGAGGAGGACACGGCGCTGTCGGTGCATCACATCGACGCGACCGGCGAGCTGACGCTGGCCGGGCAGGGCGATATCCAGCTGCAGATCGCAGTCGAGCGGTTGAAGAGCCGGTTCAACGTTTCGGTGACCACGGTGCCGACCCGCACCGCCTATCGCGAGACGATCCGGCGGCCGACCAGGCAGCATTCCCGTTTCAAGCGCCAGACCGGCGGCCACGGCCAGTTCGCCGACATCCAGGTCGAGATCCGGCCGATGCCGCGCGGCACCGGCTTCGTGTTCGAGAACAAGGTGGTCGGCGGCGCGGTGCCGAAGAACTATATCCCGGCGGTGGAGGCGGGGTCACGCGAGGCGATGAACCGCGGCCCGCTGGGCTTCCCCGTGGTCGACGTCGCCGTGGCCCTGACCGATGGCCAGCACCATGCGGTCGACAGCTCCGACCAGGCCTTCCGCACCGTGGCGCAGATGGCGATGGCCGAGGGCCTGGCGAATTGCGACCCGGTGCTGCTGGAGCCGATCCAGGCGGTGACGATCGCGGTGCCGGCGGAATACACCGCCAAGGTGCATGCCATCGTCTCCAGCCGGCGCGGCCAGATCCTCGGCATGACCGCGCGCGAGGGCTGGACCGGCTGGGACCTGATCGACTGCCAGCTGCCGGAGTCGGAGATGCACGGGCTGGCGGTCGAGCTGCGCTCGGTCACCCTCGGCGTCGGCAGTTTCACCGCCCGCTTCGACCATCTGCAGGAGTTGATGGGCCGCATCGCCGAGCAGGTGGTGGAGGAGCGCCGGCGGGCTTTGGCGGCCTGAGCGACTGCTCGTATGCCGAACTTTCCTCCATCTCGCCATTGCGAGAAGGCGAAGCCGACGAAGCAATCCAGGGGCCGGTGCGAGCCGCCCCTGGATTGCTTCGCTGCGCTCGCAATGACGGTGTGGGAGAGCCGGTGTGGAGACAAGGCAGGGCCGGTGCTTGGCACCCATGGCTGGCCCAGCCTATCACAGCACGGAAAACGACGATCGGGGGACCACGGAGATGCTGAGCCTGAGGCGGGTGGAGCCTGGGGATTCCGACCGGCTGTTCACCTGGCGGAACCTGCCGCATGTCGCGGTTCACCAGTACAGCGACCATGAGATCACGCGGCCGGAGCATGATGCCTGGTTCGCCCGCATCCTGGCCGATCCGCGCCGGGTCTACTGGATCATCCAGGACGACAACGAGCCGATCGGCTTGGCCAACCTGGTCGACATCGATCCGCAGAACAGCAAGTGTTCCTGGGCCTTCTACCTCGGTGCCAGCGACCTGCGCGGCAAGGGCATCGGCAGCTGGGTCGAGCTCAAGGTGCTGGATCACGTCTTCCTCGAGCTGAAGCTGAACAAGCTGTGCTGCGAGGTGCTGACCAGCAATCCGGGCGTGGTGCGGATGCACAGGCGCTTCGGCTTCCGGGAGGAAGGGCTGCTGCGCCAGCATGTGCGCAAGGGCGGTCAGTTCCTCGACGCCCATCTGCTGGGGCTGCTGCGCGACGACTACCTGCCGCAGCGCGACGCCCTGGTGACGATGCTGCGCGAGCGCGGGATACAGACGGAGTAGGCCGCTACCGGGCCTGCGTCATCGCGCCGGAGCCGGTGGCGGAATCCAGGATCACCAGCATGTTGCCGGCCAGCGGCGTCGGGGTGCGGTCGGTGCGCAGCACGGCGTCGTAACGGGGATCGGACTTCGCCGCCGCCTCGTAATCGACGTCGAGGATGCCGTTGCGGTCCAGGAAGACGTTCATCGGGCCCGGGACGCGGATGCAGCCCTTCGAGGCCGGCCGGCCGAGGCGCTGCTCGAGCACGTCCGGGTCGGTGGCATGCACCAGCAGCCGGATGGTCGATTCCCGCCCCTCAGCCTCCCAGCCCCGCTCGGCGGTCTGCCAGCCGAAATCCCACACCCGCATGCCCTGGACGCCGAGGCCGCGGATGCCGTTGGCGTTGAAGGTGCCTTCGGCGCGCCAGTCTAGGATCTCGTCGGTGTGCAGGAACACGCCGGTCGGGGTGATGAAATAGCCGTTCCGGCCTTCCTGCCCGGTCGAGACCTTGACGCCGCCGATGCTCTGCCAGCCGCCGGAGGGCTGTGCCAGCAGGATCCGCATCTGCTGGACGGCGGGGTTGCGGTCCACCACCACGACCAGCTGCGGGCGGCGGATGGCGTGGCCACGGGCCTTGATCTCGGCCTGCGCCAGAGCTGCCCAGCGCCGTTCGTCCTCGGGTGTGTCCATGATCCGGCCGGGCACGTCGCGCGTCAGCGCCGCCTGCAGCCGGGCGACCTCGCTAGCCGTTCCGCTGGACGCCGCTTCGGGCATCGTGGAGCTTGGGGAGGGCGCCCGATCGCATCCCGAGATCAGGAGCAGGGCGGCGGCAAGCAGGAGACGCGCGGACATCGGATCTGCACAATCGCAATGGCAGAGAACAAGAAACGCCCAATTATTTTATTCCGCTCATGTATTTATAACAGGGATCGCGTGGAATTTCATCGGGATATTGAGGATGGTAAGGTCGGATGAATGTCTAGCCGGACGGGGGATCATGCTGCGCCGGATTTCGTTCCGATCGTTCCTCGCCGGGCTGGTCGTCCTGCTGCTAGTCGCGCCGACCGCGGCACAGCAGCCCGGCGATCCCGGCAGGGCCGCCCCGTCCGGCGGACCTCTCGCGCTGCTGCCGGCCGATGCTGTCACCCACCACATGCTCACGCTCGGCGGCCAGACACTGGCCTACACGGCCACCGCCGGAACCATGCCCCTGTTCGATCGCGACGGAGACCAGTCGGCCGCGATCTTCTATACCGCCTATGTCCTCGACGATCCCGCGGCGGAGACCCGGCCGCTCACCTTCGCGTTCAATGGCGGGCCCGGCGCGGCCTCGGCCTATCTGCAACTCGGCCTGGCAGGGCCGCGGGCGGTCTCGTCCGACTTCATGCGGGACCCATCCCGGGCGCGGTTGCAGGACAATCCCGACACTTGGCTGGCCTTCACCGATCTGATCTTCATCGATCCAGTCGGCGCCGGCTGGAGCCGGGCCGCCAAGCCCGACAAGGCGGATGATTTCTGGGGCGAGGGCGCCGACGCCCAGAGCCTGGCGAAGGTCGTCGCGCTCTATCTGGCGCAGAATCGCCGCAGCGGTTCGCCGAAATTCCTCCTGGGGGAAAGCTATGGCGGCTACCGCAGCGCGAAGGTGGCGCGAGCCCTGCAGCGCGAGCAGGGCGTCCTGGTCAACGGCATCGTCATGGTCTCGCCGTTCACGGACGGCCGTCTGATGTTCGGGACCGATCGTCTCGCGCTAGCGGCCGCGTTGGAACTGCCCTCGCTCGCCGCCGCTGAGCTCGACCGCCGCAGCGCCTTCACCCTGGACGCTCTCGCCGCGGCCGAGCGCTTCGCCCTGACCGACTACCTGACGACCTTGGCCGGCCGTCCGCCCCAGGGAGAGGCGGCCGCCGCCTTTTACGCCCGCGTGGCCGGCCTCACCGGGCTGCCACGCGATGTGGTGGCCCGCCAGCATGGCTTCATCGGCGACGCCTATCTCAGCCATGGCGGCGGGGATGGGGAGACAACCAGCCCCTACGATGCCGCCTTTCTTGCGCCCAACCCTTCTCCGGCGAACCTGTCGAGCAACAGGCCGGACCCGGTACTCGACGGATTCACCCAGGCTCTTGGTGGCCTGTTTGTCGGCTTCGCCGCGGACGAGCTCGGCTTCCGGACCACGCTGACCTTCACCCTGCTCAACCGCGACATCGCGCCGAAATGGCGGTGGGACGCCCGCAGCATCGGCCAGGCCAGCATCGAGCGCGACCTGCGGGAGGTGCTGGCGCTCAACCGCGATCTCGACGTGCTGGTGGCCCACGGCCGCAGCGACTTGGTCACGCCCTATTCCGTGACCCGGTATCTGATCGACCATCTGCCGTGGCTCGGGCCGGAGCCGCGTGTTGCGCTGAACCTCTACAAGGGTGGGCACATGTTCTATTTCGATGCTTCCGCGCGCACGGCCTTCACCGCCGACGCGGCCGTCTTCTACCGCCGGCAGGCAGCGCCCTAAGGCTGTGCCACCGCCGGCAGGACAAAGCGGTCCAGCACGGTCCGACCGAGCTGATCCTGCAGGTCGGGTTGGTCGTAGAGCCCGGCGGTGACCACCACCAGCAGGTCCCGGTCCGGCACCAGGAACAGCCGTTGCCCGCCCCAGCCGACGCCCGCGCTCCAGCGGATCTCCCGGCCGTCGATCTGAGAATGGCCGAGCCACCATTGGAAGCCGTAGTCGATCTCGTCCTCGGCGGCGATCTGCTTCGTCGTGGATTGCTCGATCCACCCGGCCGAGACGATCTGCTTGCCCTGCCAGGCGCCGTGGTCGAGCACCAGCCGCCCAAGCTTGGCAATGTCGCGCGGCCGCAGCCGCAGGCCGGAGGCGGCGATCGGGTCGCCATTCGGGTAGTGCACCCATTCGACATCGGTGATGCCGAGCGGCGCGAACAGCACCTCCTGCGCCAGCACGTCGAGCGGCCGGCCCGACACCTGCTTCAGTACGGCCGATAACAGCGCCGTCGCCCCGCCGCTGTAATTCCAGCGCTCGCCCGGCGCCGTAGCGAAGGGCTGCTCCAGCACGTAGCGGTACGGGTCCGGCGCGTCCGACATCAGCCGCTCGCTGTTGCGCGGGTCGCTGTAGGGCAGGTCTTCGCTCCAGGCTAAGCCGCTCGACATGGTCAGCAGGTGGCGCAGGGTGATGCGGTCGGTCTCGGGCGAGCGCAGATCGGCGTATTGCGGCAGCAGCGACAGCACCGGCGCATCGATGTCCTTGATCCAGCCATAGTCGACGGCGATGCCGACCAGCAGCGAGGTCACGCTCTTGGTGATCGAGCGCAGGTCATGCTTGGTCTCGGCATCGTGCGGGATGGTGCCCAGCGGCTGGCCCCAGCGCTGGTCCTCGCCGGCGAAGTAGCGTTCATAGACCAGCCGGCCGTGCCGCACGACCAGCACGGCATGGGCGTTCGCCTCGGGCCGGTCGAGCGCCGGGCCGACGGCGCAGAGCGTCGCCGGGTCGAAGCCTTCATCGGCCGGGGCGGCGACGGCCCAGCCGTCGTTCATCGCGGCCGGCGTGCCGCAATCGGGCGGCACGTCCGCGGCCATGGCGGCGGGGGAGGCGAGGAGGGCGAGGAGGGGCAGGGCGCGGCGAAGCGGCATGGTCGTCTCCGGCTGAGGGGCGAAAGCCTGTCGCCGATCCGTAGCAGGGAGGCCGGCCCGCCATTGTACCGGGATTGCTCGGCCTCCGATTCACCTCCGCCCGGCCACGGCTTCGCCGCAGAGCGGGACCGATGATGCGGCGCTGGGCGTCTCGGGGGAGAGATCATGCGCATTCTGTCGAAGATCCTGCTGGCGGGGCTGATGCTGGCCCTGGCCGCCTGCGTGTCGTCGCGGCCGCCGGTGCAGGAGATGGTGGTGAGCCAGGCGGCGGAGCCGGGCTACGGCGTAAATCGCTTGATGTCACAACAGAGCGAGCCCGTGGCGCCGCGGCCGCAGATCGCGGAGCAGGAGCAACTCGGCACGCGCTGGGGCGAGGATATCCGGTCGTCGGTCCGCTTCGTCAGTCTCGCCCGCTTCTGGCCGGACCGGCCGGAGACACAGGTGACGATCCGCTATGACGGCCGCCGCAGCGCCGCGATGGGGCCGGTCAGCGCGATCCGCAGCCTGCCAGTTGCGGACGGCACCGTTGAATTCTCGGTGCTCGGCGCCAGGGGCACGCCGTTGCGGCTGACGCCGACCAGCGGCGGCGACCTGCGCCTCCAGGGCCGGTCTGGCGACCTCTACCGGCTGGCCTTCGGCAACCGGAGCCGCCGGACGGTTGAGGTGGTGGCCACGGTCGACGGCCTTGACGTCCTGAACGGCCGCCCGGGCACCATCGCCAACCGCGGCTATGTGGTGCGCCCGGGCGAGATGCTGGTGATCGAGGGCTTCCGCAAGAGCGAGGACGAGGTCGCGGCCTTCCGCTTCGCCGCGCCGGACGACGCCTACGCCGCGAACACGCCGCAGGGCGACCCGCGCAACATCGGCGTCATCGGCGTGGCGCTGTTCACGCTGGACGACCCGGCGAACGAGGTCGTCGCCGGCTCGCCCCGGCCGTTCCCGGGCGACGCGCCGCGCGACCCGCGCTTCGCACCGCCGCCAGCGCCCTAACGGCGCTTGCTGATTTCTCATGATCGGGATAGTTTCCCGATCATGAGAAATGATCTCGCCAACGAACTGGAGCCGGTGGACGCCCGGCTGGCCGCGCGCCTGGCGGCGCTGCGGGCGGAGCAGGGGTGGTCGCTGGACGCCCTGGCCGAGCGCAGTGGCGTCAGCCGGGCGACGCTGTCGCGGCTGGAGCGCGGCGAGACCAGTCCGACCGCCTCGCTGCTTGGTCGGCTCTGCACCGCCTACGGCCGCACCATGTCCGGCCTGATCGCCGAGGTCGAGACCGACCCGCCGCAGCTGCTGCGCCGGGAAGAGCAGCCTGGCTGGACCGATCCCGAAACCGGCTTCCGCCGCCGCAGCGTCTCGCCGCCCGCCACCGGCTTCCGCGGCGAGCTGGTCGAGGGCACGCTGCCGGTAGGCGCCGTGGTCAGCTACGACACGCCGCCGATTCACGGCCTCGAGCAACATGTCTGGATGCTGGACGGGGTGCTGGACCTGATGGTCGACGACGTCGTCCACCGGCTAGGCCCGGGCGACTGCCTGCGCTACCGCCTGTTCGGGCCGACCCGCTTCCACTGCCCCGGCCCGCAGCCGGCCCACTATGTCATCGCCCTGTGCAAGCCATGAGAGACCGCTTGGAAACGCTACTGGCGCGGCCGTCTGACGGCGGTTTCTCCGCTTCCGGTGCTCACGGACCCAAACGTCCGCTGCGCGCCGGTTCTCGACACCACCGCCAGCCGACTCCCGCCAGCGCATTTCCAAATGATCTCTGAGCGCCGCCATGCCCGACACCGCCGCCCTGTCTTCCGTCTCTCTGTCGGAGGTCGCGCCCGACGGCCTCGCCGGGCATCTCGACGACCTCGCCGAGGTGTTGCAGGGCTGCGTGCTGGACGGCGCCAGCGTCGGCTTCGTGCTGCCCTTCACGGTTGCGGCAGCGCGGGAGTTCTGGCTGGGGCTGGAGCCTGCCTTCCGCAGCGGCGCCCGGCGGCTGATCGTGGCGCGGCTGGACGGGCGTACGGTCGGCACGGTGCAACTGGTGCTCGGCATGCCGGCCAACGGCATTCACCGGGCCGAGATCGCCAAGCTGCTGGTGCATCCGGCCGCGCGGCGCCGCGGCATCGCCCGGGCGCTGATGCTGGCGGCGGAGGATCTGGCGCGCCGGCACGGCCGGACCCTGCTGCTGCTCGACACCCGCCGCGGCGATGGCGGCGAAGCGCTGTATCAGAGCCTCGGCTTCCGCCTGTTCGGTATCGTCCCCGGCCATGCCTGCTCGCCGACGGGCGTGCTGGAGGACACCAGCTACATGCTGAAAGAGTTGCGGGCGTAAGCCGGGTTCGCGCCGGCGCCTCAACGCGCGCGCTGCTTTGGCGCTCCGGCTCGGTTAGACTGGCAGGATGGCGCGCTTTCTTCCCCGTCGCCGCTGGACGATCGGCCTCTCCGCCCTGCTCGTGACCCTCGTCGGGCTCGCGATCGCAGCGCGTGGCGTGCTGCCCGGCTGGGTCGAGGCGGAGGCGATCTCCCGGCTGCGGGCCAAAGGCGTGCCGGTGGAGCGGCTGACCGTGTCCAGCGTCGACCTCGGTTCGGCCGAGATCGGCGGCATCGCCGTGGCGGACGGGCGGATCACGATCGACCGCATCTCCCTCGGCTTCAACCCCTGGACCCTGATCCGCGAGGGCCACTTGTCCTCGATCGCGCTGTCCGGCGTCTCGATCCGCCTCGGCATCGACCGCTCCGGCGCGCTGGACCTGCCGCGGATGGAGGCGCTGGAGGGCGCAGGCGGCGGTGGCGGGCTGGGCGCCATCCCGTTCCGGACCATCTCGATCAGCGACAGCACGATCGTGCTCGACACCCCCTGGGGCCGGATCCGCAGCCCGGTCGAGGCCGAAGGCGCGGTGAACGAGGAGGGCCGGCTGGTGTGGAAGGGCCAGCTGCGTGCGGCCGGCGCCGGCGGCGCGGCCCAGGCAAAGTTCGACCTGACCAACACGCCCGAGGGCCAGATCTTCGGCGGCGTGCAGCTGGAGCGGGCCAGCTTCCGGTCGGACCAGCTGTCGTTGGACGGAGTCAGCGGCTGGATCGCCTATGGCGGCGAACGCAATGCCAGCGGCGAGATTCAGGGCGCGCTGACGGTCGCCGAGGTCGTGCGGGGCACGGCGCGGTTCCGCGACTTCGGCGTGCAGGGCAACGGCACGCTGCAGCGGCTGCAGCAACTGATCATCGGCGCCAAGATCGGCACCGGCGAGGGCACCTTCGGCCTGCAGCTGCAGGGGACGAAGCAGGGCGAGGGCACCGATGTGGCGGTGCAAGTCGCCGCCAACAACCTGGCGGCGGTGGTGCCGGCCCTGGGCTTCGAGGGCGGCGTGACCGGCAAGGCCAATCTCAACGCCTGGCTGACCCTGCGGACCCCCGGCCTGCCGAGCCTCGACGAGCTGCCGCAGCTGTTGGCCGATGGCTTCATCCGGGTCTCGACCGACGGTGTCCAGGCCGGCAGCGGCGTGGCGCTGCAGACCGGGCAGCTCAGTGCCGCCATCGACCTGTCCGGCGGCACGCTGACCCTGGCCGGCAGCCAGCCGTGGAAGGTGGCGGGCCGCTTCGCCTCCGGCAAGCTGGCGGTCGACCTCGACTGGCTGCCCGGCGACGGTGGGCCGCAGCGCCTGGAGTTCAGCCGCGAGGCCGACACCTGGTGGACCCGGCTGGCGGGTGCCACCAAGGGCAATGTCGCCGGTTACGACGTCGCCGGCTCGGTCGACGCCGAGCTCGGGCTGAACGATGCCGGCCAGGCCAAGGTGCGGGTGCCGAAGGCGGTGCTGGACCTCGAGCCGTTCGAGGCGATCGGCCTGACCATCGACCCCGGTCCGATGACGGCGTCGGGCGAGACCACCGATGGCGGCTGGACGGTGACGCTGTCGGGCAGCTCGGCGATCGGCCTGCCGGGCAAGGCGGGCGGCAACGCCACCGCCCAGGGCACGGTCCGGGTCGATACTGTCGGCCAGCATCTGACGGTGCGGCCGGTGCATGGCGCATGCCTGTCGCTGACCGTGCCGGCGCAGGATTTCACGCCGCGGCTGCGCCTGGCCGAGCCAGCAGCGGCGCAGCTGTGCCCGGATGCCGAGGGCCGGCCGCTGCTGGAGACCGATCTCGACAGCGACCGGCCGCCGCTGGTGCGGGCCTCCGTGCCGGCCCTGGCGCTGGACCTGTCGATCGGCGCCGGCGCCGGCGCGACCCGGCTGCTCGCGACCACCCCGGTCCTCGCCATCGCGCCGGCGACGCAGCCCGAGGGCAGCTACCGCCTGACCGCGGCCGACGGCAAGCTGGCGTTGCCGGGGCTGTCGGTCGAGGATGTCGACGCCGAGGCCATGGTCGTCCCCGGCGCCGCCGTTCCGTTCGATGCCAGCCTGACCGCCGCCCGGCTGGCRATCGCAGGCGACCCGGTGGTGCCGATGAGGGCGGCGCTGCGCAGCCGGCTCGACGCCGCCACCGACATCCTGTCGCTGGAGGCCGAGCTGACCGACCCGGAGGGCCGGGCCCGCGCCGCCGGCACCGGCCAGCACGACCTGACGACCGGCGATGGCGGCCTCGACCTGGTGCTGGACCCGGTGCGGTTCCGCCGCCGCGGGCTGCAGCCGAAGGATGTGGTGCCGGTGCTGGCCGGGTTGCCGCTGGCCTGCGTCGACGGCCGGCTGGAGGGCAGCGGGCGAATCGCCTGGGGCAGCGCGGCGGAGACGGCGCTGGATCTGCGGCTGCGCGACGCCGCCTTCCGCACGCCCTGGGGCCGGGCCGAGGACGCGACGGCTCAGTTGCGGCTGGACCAGTTTGCGCCGCTGCGGCTGCCGGCCGGGCAGCGGGTCCGGATTGGCCGGTTCGTCCTGGACGGCGATATGCCGCCCCTGACCGATGTCGACGCCCGCTTCGGCTGGAGCCAGGCCGGCGGCGTCGACCTGCGACGGGTGGCGCTGGACTGGACCGGGGCGAAGGTCAGGGTCGAGGGCGGCTCCGGCCGGCGCCGGCCTTCAGTGCTGAAGATCGAGGGGCTGGACCTGGCCCGTGCGGTGGCCGCGGCCGGACTGGACGACGTGCGGGCCACCGGCATCGTCGACGGCACCATCCCGTTCCGCCTCGACCGCGACACGATCGTGGTCGAGAACGGCGTGCTGACGACGCGCGGCCCGGGCGAGATCCGCTACGGCGGCGCGACGGCGCCGGACGAGATCAAGGCGGCGGCCGCCGCCGAACCGGGTATGGACACGCTGATGGCGGCGCTGCGCAACTTCCAGTACCAGTCGCTGCGGGCGACGCTGGACGGCCGCAGCGACGGCGAGGCCAATGTGAAGCTGGCGGTGCGCGGCTCCAACCCCGACCTCTATGGCGGCTTCCCGATCGCGCTCAACGTCAACCTGTCGGGTGAGCTCTACGTCATCGCCCGGCGCAGCTTGGCGCTGGCGCGGATCGGCGACCGCATCCGGGACTATTATGCGGATCGGCTCAAGCGCCGCACCGAGCCGCCATGCTGAAGGGAAGGGGCCCGATGACCGACCGATGCCGCGCCGCCGGCTTGTGCCTTGCCGCGCTGCTCGGCGCCTGCTCGCCGGTGATCCGGGTCGAGGCGCCGGACAAGCCGATCGAGATCAACCTCAACGTCCGGGTCGAGCAGGACGTCAAGGTCCGGGTCGACCGCGAGCTGCAGAAGGTCGTCGGCAAGAACCCGGCGGCGCCTTAGCTACCCCGCAACCCCGCCACCAGCCCGGCCAGGTCGTCCATGTGCGGACAGATCAGCCGGGCGCCGGCGGCGCGCAGCCGGTCGGCATGGCCGTCACGGATGTGGCGGCCGCCCAGGAAGCCGATCACCATCATGCCGGCGGCGACGCCGGCGGTGGTGCCGGGGACGCTGTCCTCGATCACCAGGCAGCGGCCGGGCTCGACGCCCAGCTGCG
This sequence comes from Inquilinus sp. YAF38, assembly GCF_052113205.1. Lineage (NCBI taxonomy): Bacteria > Pseudomonadati > Pseudomonadota > Alphaproteobacteria > Rhodospirillales > Rhodospirillaceae > Inquilinus > Inquilinus sp. YAF38. The sequence continues at coordinate 16,050 of NZ_JBFRCU010000063.1, forward strand.
CCGCCGCGTGCAGATACAGGTCCGGCGCCGGCTTCGGCCGGGCCACGGCTTCGGGCGTGTAGACATGCCCGCCGAACAGCTGCGTCAGGCCGGCGATCTCGAGCGAGCGGCGGACCCGGCCCAGATGGCTGTTCGAGGCCACCGCCATCGGCAAACCTAACCCGGCCAGCGCCGGCTGTACGCCGGGGATGGCGTCGAGGCTGAGCGCCAGCGCGTCGTCGATCACCTGCGCCATGCGGGGGCCGATATCCTCCGGGAACACCSTGCCGAAGCGCGCCGCCACCTGGCGGATGATGTGCAGGTCGGGCGTGCCGACCAACTGCTCCACCAGCTCCTCGACCGGCGCCTGCGGCTCGTAGTGCGCGATCAGCTGCGCCACCGCCCGGCAGGCGATGAACTCGCTGTCGACCAGCACCCCGTCGCAATCGAAGATCACCGCCGAGATGCCGCCGGCCGTAGGGGCGGGCGCGGCAGTCCGCACGGGGTCGACGGCGTCCATCACATCCTTCTCCATTCCGTTCCGCCGGTTGCGCCGGCGGGGCGAGTCACCATAACGTACGACAAGTCAACGAAGCGGCGCGACAATCAGCGCCGGCAAGGGGGGAACTTGCGGGAGCCGATCAAGCACGCCTTCATCTGGCCGGCTTTCCTGGTCGTGCTGCTGGTCGGCATCTTCCCCCTCATCTACTCGCTGACGATCAGCTTCCAGAGCATGCGGCTGGTGCCGCCGCTGCCGCCGCGCTTCGTCGGGCTCGACAACTACGCCTCGCTGCTCGCCAATCCGCGCTTCTGGGCCACCGTGCGGACGACCGCGACCGTGGTCTTCATCTCGGTCTCGGTCCAGTACGTGCTCGGCTTCGCCATCGCGCTGGCGCTGCATAGCAAAATTCCGGGCGAGCGTCTGTTCCGCGTCGGCTTCCTGCTGCCGATGCTGATGGCGCCGATCGCGGTGTCGCTGGTCGGCCGCATGCTGTTCCATTCCACCGTCGGCCCGATCAACGACCTGTTCACCCAGTTCGGCCTGCCGAACCTGCCGTTCCTGACCAATGCCACCTGGGCGCTGGGCACCATCATCGCGGTCGAGGTCTGGCAGTGGACGCCCTTCGTCATCCTGATGATGCTGGCCGGGCTGCAGAGCCTGCCGCAGGACGTCTACGAGGCGGCGCAGCTGGAGAATGCCAGCGCCTGGCAGCAGTTCTGGGGCATCACCTTCCCGATGCTGCTGCCGATCTCGGCCGCGGTCGTGTTCATCCGCATCATCGAGGGCTTCAAGATCATCGACACGGTCTTCGTGCTGACCGGCGGCGGCCCCGGCGTGTCGACCGAGACCCTGACCCTGTTCGCCTACCAGGAAGGGTTCAAGAAGTTCAACCTGGGTTACACCTCGGCGCTGAGCTTCCTGTTTCTGATCGTCATCACCGTCTTCGGCGCGATCTATCTCGCGATCCTGAAGCCGCATCTGGAGAAGCAGCGATGAGCGATCTCCAGCGCGGCGGCACGAAGCGCGGCCTGGTCTTCCTGCTCTGCCTGGGCTGGTTCGTGGTGACGATGTTCCCGATCTACTGGACGCTGATCACCTCGTTCAAGTCGCCGACCGCGGTCAGCGGCGGCCCGACCTACCTGCCCTGGATCGACTTCGAGCCGACCCTGCAGGCCTGGATCGACGCCCTGTCGGGCGTGCGCGGCAACTTCATCACGCCCTTCGTCAACTCCACCCTGATCGGGCTGGCGGCGACGGCGCTGTCGGTGGCCCTGGGGTCGATGGCCGCCTATGCGCTGGTGCGCTTCCCGTTCCAGGTCCGGCTGCTGGCCGGCGTCGCCTTCGCCGTGGTCGCGATCGGTGGCTTCCTGCTGCTGCAGAACGTGCTGGGGCTGAAGCGGGTGCCGGCGCTGGGTGGCGCGCTGGTGGCGGCGCTGGCGGTGTCGATCGCGCTCAACGCGCTGCGCCTGCCGGGCCCGGTGCTGGGCAATGACGACGTCGTGTTCTGGTTCGTCAGCCAGCGCATGTTCCCGCCGATCGTCACCGCCTTCGCCCTCTACCTGCTCTATTCCGAAATCGGCAAGGCCGGTTTTCCCCTGCTCGACAGCTTCTGGGGCATGACGCTGTGCTACACGGCGTTCTCGCTGCCGATCGTGGTCTGGCTGATGCGCGACTTCTTCCAGGCGCTGCCGGTCGACATCGAGGAGGCGGCGCTGGTCGACGACGTACCGCGCTTCCGCATCTTCCTCGAGATCGTGCTGCCGATGGCGCGGCCCGGGCTGATCGCGACCTCGATGATCACGCTCAGCTTCGTCTGGAACGAGTTCCTGTTCTCGCTGCTGCTGACCGCCGGCAGCTGGCAGACCCTGCCGATCATGCTGTCGGGGCAGAACTCCTACCGCGGCGACGAATGGTGGGCGATCTCGGTCGCCGCCATGATCTCGATCGGCCCGATGATGGTGATGGCGATTCTCCTGGCCAGGCTGATGCGATCAGGCCTGCTGCTGGGCAGCATCCGATGATCGCGATACAGGGAGGAACAACAATGAAGAGCATGCTTTTCACCGCCGCCGGCGCCCTGGCGCTGACCGCGGCGCTCCACGGCCCCGCCGCCGCGGCCTGCGACCCGGACTATTCCGGCGTGACCTTGACCGCGGGGTCGCAGACCGGGCCGTTCATCGCCCTTGCGCTGCAGATGGCGGCCAAGACCTGGGAGCAGAAGACCTGCGGCAAGGTCAATGTCGTCGAGTTCCCGTTCGGCGAGCTGTATCCGAAATACCTGACGGCGATGACCGCTGGTGAATCGACCTTCGACGTCATCACCTTCGCCCCGGCCTGGATGCCGGACTTCTCGCCCTACCTGTCGGAGATGCCGGAATCGGTGCGCCAGGGCAAGGACTGGACGGACATCGCCCCGGTCTATCGCGACCGGCTGATGGTGTGGGACGGCAAGCACCTGTCGCAGACCATCGACGGCGACCTCCACACCCTGTCCTACCGTAAGGACCTGTTCGACAACCCGAAGGAGAAGGAGGCGTTCAAGGCCAAGTACGGCTACGACCTGGCTGTGCCGAAGACCTGGAAGGAATATTACGACATCGCCGAGTTCTTCACCCGGCCCGACCAGAAGCTGTGGGGCACGGCGGAGGCGTTCCGGCGCGGCGGCCAGCAGTTCTGGTTCTTCTTCACCCACGCTGCCAGCTACACCAACGACCCGCAGAATCCGGGCAGCATGTTCTTCGACCCGGAGACCATGGACGCGGCGGTCAACAACCCCGGCTGGGCCAGGGCGCTGGATGACTACATCAAGTCGGTGAAGTTCTCGCCGCCGGGCGCGCTGAACTTCTCCTCCGGCGACATCCGCACCGCCTTCTCCGGCGGCCAGGTGGCGATGAACTTCGACTGGGGCGACACCGGGGTGATCGCCGCCGACAAGGACCAGAGCAAGGTGGCCGGCCATGTCGGCTCGGCGCTGACGCCTGGGTCGACCGAGATCTGGAACCACAAGACCAAGGCCTGGGACAAGTCCGACCAGCCGGTGTTCTCGCCCTTCATGGCCTTCGGCGGCTGGCAGGCGGCCGTGCCCACGTCGGGCAAGAACGTCGAGGCGGCGTGGAACTACGTCGAATGGGTTTCGAACCCGGAGAACAGCGGCATCGCCACGGTGACCGGCGGCTCCGGCGTCAACCCGTACCGCCTGAGCCACTTCGCGCCCGACCGCTGGCTGGCCAAGATGACCAAGGAGGAGGCGGACGAGTACCTGGCGGCGCAGCGCGGCAGCCTCGAGGCCAAGAATGTGGCCCTCGACATGCGCATCCCCGGCTACTTCTCCTACACCGAGGTGCTGGAGATCGAGCTGTCCAAGGCGCTGGCGGGTGAGGTGACGGCGCAGCAGGCACTCGATACCATCGCCCAGGAGTGGAACAAGCTGACCGACGAGTTCGGCCGCGATACCCAGCTTGCCGCCTATCGCGCCTCGATGGGCCTGCCGCCGCTCAAGAAGTAGACCGGGCCCGCCCCGCCGCGCATTGCGGCGGGGCGGCCCGCCGAAGCTCGAGACCCAAGGACATCATGGCCCGCGTCAGACTCGAAGCCGTCACCAAGGCCTTTGGCGACGTGCCCGTCATCCCGTCGCTCGACCTCGAGGTTGCGGACCGCGAATTCGTCGTCCTGGTCGGCCCCTCCGGCTGCGGCAAGACCACGACGCTGCGCATGATCGCCGGGCTGGAGGCGGCGAGCGGCGGCACCATCCGGATCGGGGACCGCGACGTCACCCAGCTTCGGCCCGGGCTCCGCAACTGCGCCATGGTGTTCCAGAACTACGCCCTCTACCCGCACATGACCGTGCGCGAGAACATCGGCTACGGCATGAAGGTGCGCGGCGAGCCGAAGGCCGAGATCGAGGCCAAGATCGCCAACGCCGCGCGCATCCTCGGCCTCGATCCCTATCTCGACCGCCGGCCGAAGCAGCTGTCCGGCGGCCAGCGCCAGCGCGTCGCCATCGGCCGCGCCATCGTCCGCGACCCCGACGTGTTCCTGTTCGACGAGCCGCTGTCCAACCTCGACGCCAAGCTGCGGATCGAGATGCGGGCCGAGATCAAGGCGCTGCACCGGCGGCTGAAGACCACCATCGTCTACGTCACCCATGACCAGGTCGAGGCCATGACCATGGCCGACCGGGTGGTGGTGATGAACCAGGGCCGGATCGAGCAGGCGGCCGAGCCGCTGACCCTCTATGAGCACCCGGCCAACCTGTTCGTCGCCGCCTTCATCGGGGCGCCGAGCATGAATTTTTTGCCCGCGACGCTTATCGCCCACGGCGGCTTGCGGCTGGCGGATGGCACGGTGCTGCCGGTGCCGACCGCCAAGCGCGCGGCGCTGGCCGGGCGCGACGGCCTGGCCGTCACCATCGGCCTGCGGCCGGAGCATGTCGCAGGCGGCGCCGCCGGGCCGGTGACGCTGCCGATCATCCCGCGGGTGATCGAGCCGCTCGGCGCCCACACCCTGGTCCTGGGCGAGGTGGCAGGGGTCAGGTTCACTGCCCAGGTCGACGCCCATTACCCGGCCCGGCCGGACGAGCCGACGACGATCAGCCTCGATCCCGAGCGGCTGCACCTGTTCGAGACGGAGGGCGGGAAGGCGGTGTGATGGCGATTGACCGGACGGAGAAGGCCATCAGCGAACGGTTGAAGGAGAAGGTCGAGGAGGCTTTCGCCGATCCGGGCGCCAGCGTTCCGGCTCGCGAGGTCTTCCGTCGATTGCGAGCCTGTCACGCCGCGCAGGCTGCGGCGGAAGCCAAGTGACGACGCATCAACGTCACGCCTTCGGCTTGCCGTAGACCCCGCGCAGGAAGAAGTCCCAGATCGCGTAGACCAGCGCGGCGCCCCACAGGAACAGCCAAAGCCGGTCGCCCAGCCACAGGAATTCCGCCGCCAGGGCGGCGATCAGGAAGACGACGATCAGCAGCCGGACCCAGAGGGGTTCGAGCCAGGGATGGGCTTGCGGGGTCGGCATCGTCTCCAGCGGGTCCGGCAGGGCAGGGGCGGCGAGAGTGGCATGGACTGAGCCCGGCATCCAGCCCGTCGCGGCGCTCTGCGCCCCGCGCTATGGTCGAGGGATTCGCGACCGATAAGGACCCAGCCGATGCCGAAGATCATCCTCGACTGCGACGTCGGCATCGACGATGCGCTGGCCATCCTGTGGCTGGCAGACCGGCCGGGGGTGGAAATCGCGGCGCTGGGCAGCGTGCACGGCAACGCCCATGCCGAGATCGCCGCCGCCAACGCGCAGCACGTCTTCGATCTGGTCGGGCTGAGCCATGTCCCGGTTGCCGTCGGGGCGGCGGCGCCGCTGGCCCAACCGGTCAGCATCAGCGGCCATGTCCATGGCGATGACGGGCTCGGCGGCCACGGGCCGAAGGCGCCGCTGCGGCCCTTCGTGGCCGAGACCGCGGCCGAGCAGTTGGTCCGCCTGGCGCGGGCCGAGCCCGGCGCCTGCACCATCCTGGCCACCGGGCCGCTGACCAACCTGGCGCTGGCGCTGCATCTCGAGCCCGATCTGCCGCGGCTGGTCGACCGTGTGGTGGTGATGGGCGGCGCGGTGACGGTGCCGGGCAACATCACCGCCGCGGCCGAAGCCAACATCTTCCACGACCCGGAGGCGGCGGAGGCGGTGTTCGCCGCCGCCTGGCCGGTCACTTTGGTCGGGCTCGACGTCACCATGACTGCCTGGCTGGGCGCGGCCGAGCTGGCGCGGATCGAGGCCGATTCCCGGCCGCGCGGGCGCTTCGCCTGGTCGATCCTGCAGCATTATGTCGGCTTCTATCATAGCCGCTACGGCATCCGCGGCTGCGCCCTGCACGATCCGGCGGCGGCGATGCTGCTGCTCGATCCCGGCCTCGCCGACTACACCGACTGGCCGGTCCGGGTCGAGCTCAGCGGCGACCTGACCCGCGGCATGACCCTGGCCGACCGCCGGGGTGTTCCCGAGGAGCGGGGCGCGGCCGGGCGGCCCGCCGTGCGGGTGGCGACCCGGATCGACCGCGACCGCGTGGTCGGCGGTTTCCTCGATGGGCTGCTGCGCTGACTGCGGGAAGTCGACCCGCCGGCTATTCTTGCCGATTGTCACGATACATCCGGTCGCGGCCCGTCGGTGATCCGGCCGTGGGGCAAGGTCGCGCGCCTGATGGCGAAAGAACGATCAATCCGCTGCGCGTGGATTGGTCGGATGATTATTCGGAAAGCACGCAGTGCGGACGGCGTTTGATTGAAATACCATATCCCAGTGGTTCGCCGGCAGCGGCAAACCAAAAAACCCGTGCATTTATCCATGATGTTCCATTAAATGACCCTCCCCCGGCAGCGTGCTGCCGGGACGATCTTGCGGTTTCGCTCCGGCGAAGGCCGGAGCAAAAAGGGGAGGTTTCATGAAGGTTCGTACTCTGCTCGCGGCGGGGGCTGCGGTCGTCGCCGTGGCGGGCTTCACCGCTTCGGCCCAGGCCGGCGCGACGTTTGATGCCGTCAAGCAGCGCGGTTTCATCCAATGCGGCGTCAACACCAGCCTGGCCGGTTTCGCCCTGGCGGACAGCCAGGGCAAGTGGGCCGGCATCGACGTCGACACCTGCCGTGCCCTGGCCGCGGCGGTGTTCGGCGATCCCGAGAAGGTCAAGTTCACCCCGCTGAACGCCCAGGTGCGATTCACCGCGCTGCAGTCGGGCGAAATCGACGTGCTGGCCCGCAACACCACCTACTCGCTGTCGCGTGACACCTCGCTCGGCCTGACCTTCACCGCCACCAATTTCTATGATGGCCAGGGCTTCATGGTGAACAAGTCGCTCGGCGTGTCGAGCGCGAAGGAGCTGAACGGCGCCACCATCTGCGTCCAGCCTGGCACCACCACCGAGCTGAACCTGACCGACTGGTTCCGCGCCAACAAGCTGGACTTCAAGCCGGTCGTGATCGAGAAGCTGGAGGATGTCGAGGCCGCCTTCTTCTCCGGCCGCTGCGACGCCTACACCACCGACGCCTCGGGCCTTGCCGGCACCCGCGCCGCCAAGGCGCCGAAGCCGGACGACTACCTCATCCTGCCGGAGATCATCTCCAAGGAGCCGCTGGCGATCGCCGTGCGGCAGGGCGACGACCAGTGGGCCGACATCACCCGCTGGGTGTTCTTCGCCCAGGTCCAGGCCGAGGAGAGCGGCGTCACCAGCGCGAACATCGACAGCTTCGCCGATTCCCCGGACCCGACGATCCAGCGCCTGCTGGGCAAGACCCCGGGCATGGGCGAGGCGCTCGGCCTGCCGGAGACCTGGGCCTACAACGCCATCAAGCTGGTCGGCAATTACGGCGAGATGTTCGAGCGCAATGTCGGCGAGAAGACTCCGCTGGGCCTCAAGCGCGGCCTGAACGCGCTGTGGACCCAGGGCGGCCTGCAATACGCGCCCCCGATCCGGTAACCAGCGATGATGCCGCCGACCCCGCAACGGGTCGGCGGTATTGTTTTCGGGGCCTGGGATCCTTCGGGCCAAGAAGAAGCGACAGGGCGGTTTGAGCGAGGTGTGACGCAATGACCATGGACGTTGCCGCGGCAGGAACTGCCGTGCGCCGTGGATCCGCTATCAACGACCCCAGACTCCGGGCGATTTTCTACCAGGTTGTGCTGTTGCTGGTGGTCGTCGGAATCGGCTGGTTCCTGGTCTCCAACCTGATCCACAACCGCGAGGTGCGCGGCATCCAGACGGGCTACGGCTTCCTGACGCGCGAAGCCGGCTTCGCCATCTCCGAGACGCCGATCTCCTATTCGCCCAGCGACCCCTATGCCCGCGCCTTCCTGGTCGGGCTGGTGAACACGCTGCAGGTCTCGGTCCTCGGCATCATCCTCGCGACCCTGCTGGGGCTCGTGGTCGGCGTCAGCAAGCTGTCCTCGAACTGGCTGCTGGCCAAGCTGGCCGCCGGCTATGTCGACCTCGTCCGCAACATCCCGCTGACCGTGCAACTGCTGCTCTGGGCCGGTCTGATCCGGGTCAGCGCCCCGCCGCCGCGCCAGGCGGCGAATCCGGTGCCCGGCGTCTTCATCAGCAATCGCGGCATCCAGGTTCCTTCGCTCGAGAGCAACCCGATCTTCCTGTGGATGCTGATCGCGGCGCTGGTGGCGCTGGCCATCGGCTGGGGCATCGCCCGCTGGGCCCGACGGCGTCAGGCCGCGACCGGCCAGCCGTTCCACAGCTTCTGGGTGGGGCTCGGCCTGTTCATCGGCCTGCCGCTGGTGGTCTGGCTGGTTGGCGGCGCGCCCGCGGCCTTCGAGATCCCGGAGTTGAAGGGCTTCAACTTCCAGGGCGGCTGGACGCTGACGCCGGAATTCGCGGCGATGGTGATCGGCCTGACCGTCTACACCGCCGGCTTCATCGCCGAGATCGTGCGCGGCGGCATCCTGGCCGTGTCGCACGGCCAGACCGAGGCGGCCCGCGCCCTCGGCCTGCATTCCGGCGTCACGCTGCGCCGCATCGTGCTGCCGCAGGCGCTGCGCACCATCATCCCGCCGCTGACCAGCCAGTATCTCAACATCACCAAGAACAGCTCGCTGGCGGTGGTGATCGGCTATCCGGACCTGGTGTCGATCGGCAACACCATCGGCAACCAGACCGGCCAGGTGGTCGAGGCGATCTCGATCTTCATGGCGGTGTATCTGTTCATCAGCCTGTCCATTTCGATCGGTATGAACATCTACAACCGCCAGATGGCGCTGCGGGAGCGTTGATCATGGCCAGCATCACCCGAGCCTTGACCGAGCCTTTCGTCGCCACCCAGGAGATCCCGGCGGCACCGCCGCCGGGCTCGACCACCGGTCCGATCGCCTGGGTCCGGCAGAACCTGTTCAACTCCTGGTTCAACTCCATCCTGACGCTGCTGATCGCCTATCTGGCGATCCGGCTGATCCCGCCCTTCGTCCAATGGGCCCTGATCGACCCGGTCTGGGGCCCGGCGACGCCGGACCAGACGCCGGCCGACGTGGTGGCGGCCTGCCGCGCCGCAACCGGCGCCTGCTGGGCCTTCGTCGAGGAGAAGTACCGGCTGATCTTCTTCGGCCTCTACCCCTATGGCGAGGAATGGCGGCCGATCGTCGCCATGGCGCTGCTGATCGGTCTCGCCGTTGCCAGCACCATGCGCCGTTTCTGGGGCAAGCGCCTGATCGTCGCCTGGGTGGTGGTCGTCATCGCCGCCATCAGCCTGATGTACGGCGCCGTGCCGCTCGGCTTCTTCGACGTCCCGATTCCCGGGCTGTCGCTGGTCGAGACCGGAAAGTGGGGCGGCCTGCCGCTGACGCTGGGCCTGTCGATGATCGGCATGGCGCTGGCCTTCCCGCTCTCCGTCCTGCTGGCGCTGGGCCGCCGGTCGCACATGCCGGCGATCCGGACCCTGTGCGTATCCTATATCGAGCTGGTGCGCGGTGTGCCGCTGATCACCGTGCTGTTCATGGCGTCGGTGATGTTCCCGCTGTTCCTGCCGGAGGGCTGGAACTTCAACTACCTGCTGCGGGCCCAGGTCGCGATCATCCTGTTCACCGCCGCCTATCTCGCCGAGGTGATCCGCGGCGGCCTGCAGGCAATTCCAAAGGGCCAGTTCGAGGCGGCTGACAGCCTCGGCCTCAGCTACGGGCAGAAGCAGCGGATGATCATCCTGCCGCAGGCGCTCCGGATCTCGATCCCGGCGCTGGTCAACACCTTCATCGGCGCCTTCATGGACACCACGCTGGTGATCATGGTCGGCCTGTTCGACCTGCTGGGCGCCGCCCGCCTCGGTCTGTCCGATCCGATCTGGGGACCGTTCTACAAGGAAGCCTATCTGTTCGTGGCGCTGCTGTTCTTCGTCTTCTGCTTCGCGATGTCGCGATACTCGCAGCGTCTGGAAACCTATCTGAGCCGGGGCACGCGCCGCCGCTGACGGAGAGATGAAAATGGCTGTGAATCCACAAGCGACCGCCGCCGCGCCGGAAATCCTGATCCAGATGTCCGGGGTCAACAAATGGTATGGCGAGTTCCATGTCCTCAGGGACATCAACTTCGCCGTCGAGAAGGGCGAGAAGGTGGTGATCTGCGGGCCCTCGGGCTCCGGCAAGTCGACCCTGATCCGCTGCCTGAACCGGCTTGAGGAGCACCAGAAGGGCTCGATCGTCGTCGACGGCATCGAGCTGACCAACGACGTCAAGAACATCGACGCCATCCGCCGCGAGGTCGGCATGGTGTTCCAGCAGTTCAACCTGTTCCCGCATCTGACGGTGCTGGAGAACCTGACCCTCGCCCCGATCTGGGTCCGCAAGACCCCGAAGAAGGAGGCCGAGGAGACGGCGATGTACTTCCTCAAGCGGGTCAAGATCCCCGAGCAGGCGCAGAAGTACCCGGGCCAGCTCTCCGGCGGCCAGCAGCAGCGTGTGGCGATCGCCCGCTCGCTGTGCATGAAGCCGAAGATCCTGCTGTTCGACGAGCCGACCTCGGCGCTCGACCCCGAGATGATCAAGGAAGTGCTCGACGTCATGATCGAGCTGGCCCGCGAAGGCATCACCATGATCTGCGTCACCCATGAGATGGGCTTCGCCCGCACCGTGGCGAACCGGGTGATCTTCATGGACCGCGGCCAGATCGTGGAGCAGAACGAGCCCGAGGAGTTCTTCAAGAACCCGAAGTCGGAGCGGACCAAGCTGTTCCTGAGCCAGATCCTGGCGCATTGACGGGGAGGGCGCCGCCGTCGGGCGGCGCCCCGTTTCATAACAAGGCCGGTGAGGCGCTGCCCGCCGGCCGTTTTCATGCCCAATAGCCGCCGATCGCCGTCTTTGAGCAGCCTGGGCTCGATCGCGATCCGCTGAGCGGCGGTACCGTCAATCCTATCCCGGAGCGGATGCCGACAGCCGAGTGTGGCTGTTCGGCCACAGCTCGTTGCGATTTCGTCTTACATACATTCTAGGATGTATAATGCGATTGCCGCGTCTGCGAGGCCGGGACTATGGTCGCCGAAGTCTCAGGGCACCGATCCGGCCGGCCGCCAAAGCCGATCGGACTGTGCCTTCGAAGACACAGATCGGCGCCGTTTCGGGGGACTCGCTTTCGACACGGCCGCCATCGCCCGACCGGCAGCGTCGGGTTCTGCCTGCAAGCCCCGATGGGCAGCCAAGACGGGGCAGGCAAGCAGGTGGGCCGAGATGCGTCTTGAGCGAATCGCCCTGCATCGGTGTGGGGCATAGGAGGGAAGAATGAAGAAGGTACTGCTGGGTGGCACGGCGCTGGTCGCCGCCGCCCTGATCGGCGCGATGCCGGCATCGGCGGAAGACGCCAATGTGACGTCCGGTCTTCAGCTGAAGATCAGCGGCTTCGTCGGGTCCCAGGCGACCCTGTCGCTGGGCGACACCCAGAACGATGAGTTCGACCGCGACTACGACTTCCAGACCAACGCCCGGATGATCTTCGACGTCAAGAACGTCACCGATTCCGGCCTGGAGTACGGCGGCCGCATCCGCTTCAGCTCGGTCAACCGCCGCGACGACGTCGACGTCGACCGCACCTACGTCTATGTGAAGGGCGCCTTCGGTCAGGTGACCTTCGGTAACGCGCCGACGACGGCCGACGACTTCGGCTATGTCTATGCGCATGACCAGCTGAACGGCGACATGGGCCTGGGCGCCGGCTTCGGCGACCTGCTCGACGGCAACTTCTTCCTCGGCGGCGGCGACTTCTTCTCGATCGATGCGACTTATCTCGCCGGCGTGAGCAACGCCGACACCCGCATCAAGTACACCTCGCCGACCTTCGACGGCTTCAGCTTCGGCGTCGACTTCACCCCGGTGATCGGTGGTCCGGACCATGCCGGTAACGGCGGCCGCAACGACCTGTTCAACGACGACGAGACCGTCTACGAGAACGTCGTCAGTGCCGGCGTCAACTACGAGCAGACCTTCGACTCCGTGTCGGTCCGCGTCGCCGCATCGGCCATCACCGGCAATGGCACTCGGACTTCGTTCTCCGGAGCCAACCCGGACGGCCACGACCTCGAGGTCTACACCCTCGGCGGCCAGGTCGGTTCCGGCGGCATCACCGCCAGCGTGAACTGGACGCATAACGAGCAGACCGCGAAGGCCGACAAGCCGGTCGACACCATCATCGGCGACCTCAGCTACCAGTTCGGTCCGTTCCTGGCGTCGGCGTCCTACGCCTACACCTGGGCCGACAAGGGCAACGGCCTGAACTCGTCCTATGGCAGCGGCGAGGACCTCAAGGACAACCACATGGCCGGTGTCAACCTGACCTACACTCTGGCCCCGGGCCTCAACACCTATGCTGAGGTGCTCTACGAGAAGCAGAACTTCCGTGCGGGTTCCGAGTGGGAGTCCGCCAGCCTCGGCACCGGTATCGTCCTCGGGTTCTAACAACCCCGGACGAGCCCGGACCGAAAGGTTGGCTCGAGAAGACCGGGCGTGACGGACCACTCCTAACGGTCTCTGTCTCGTCCCCTCGAAGGCTGAAACGTCACGTCCGGTCGAAGGAGGATGCGCGGCTCTGCAGGCCGCGCATCCTTTTTTGTTTGTTGGCAGTGTTCGATCGGGATTGCCCTTCTCATGCATTATTTACATACATTCACGAATGTATATAGATGTTGCCCGAAGCTTACGGCAAGATTACCGTCCGGATGTCTCTCGAACCGGTTGAGTTTCCACGCCCGAGCTTGCGTGACGGAGCGGAACTCGCCGTAGGAGACTCCGTTTCTATGTTCCTTGGTGCAGTCTCTCACGGCCCCCGGCGGGCCTGGCTCCGGCAATGAGGGCGATCCGGATGCGGGCGGTCGCGACGGTGGGGCGGGAGGAGGGGAAGTGAAGCAGGTTCTTCTCGGTGGGGCGGCGCTGGCCGCCATGGGGCTGGTCGGCGCGACGCCGGCTGCGGCGGCCGACACGAATGTCACCTCCGGTCTTCAGTTGAAGATCAGCGGCTTCATCGGCTTCCAGTCGACCCTGGTGCTCAGCGACAGCCAGCACGGCAGCCTCGACCGCGACTACGACTTCCAGTCCAACGCGCGGGTGATCTTCGACGTCAAGAACGTCACCGATTCCGGCCTGGAATACGGCGGCCGCATCCGCTTCGATTCGGTCAACCGCCGCGACGACGTCAACGTCACGCGCATCTACACCTATTTGAAGGGCGCCTTCGGCACCCTGACCCTCGGTGACGCGCCGACGGTCGCCGACGACATCGGCTATGTCTATGTCCATGACGACCTGGTCGGCGACATGGGCGCCGGCGCCATGGATTTCGGCGAGTTGCTGGACGGTGACTTTCCCCTGGGCGGCGGCAACTTCTATTCGATCAACGCCACCTATCTCGCCGGGCTGACCAATCAGGACACCCGGATCAAATACACCTCGCCGATGTTCGGCGGTTTCAGCTTCGCCGTCGACTTCACGCCGGTGGTCGGCGGCGCCGACCATGCCGGCAATGGCGGCCGCAACGACCTGTTCGACGATGACGAGACCTATTACGAGAACGTCGTCACCGGCGGCGTCAACTACAAGCAGACATTCGGCGACTGGTCGGTGCGGGCGGCGGGCACGGCGGCCTATGGCCACGGCACCCAGACCTCGGCCTCCGGTGCCAACCCGCACGGCAACGACCTCGAGGTCTACACGCTGGGCGGCCAAGTCGGGTACCAGGACTTTCATGCCAGCGTGAACTGGGTTCACAATGAGAGCATCGCCGTCGCCGACAAGCCGGTCGACACCGTCATCGGCGACATCAGCTATCAGATGGGGCCGTTCCTGGCGTCGCTGTCCTACGCCTATACCTGGTCCGACAAGGGCAACGGCCTGGACTCGCAATACACCAGCGGCACCGACCTCCAGGACAACCATATCGCCGGCGCCAACGTCACCTACACGCTGGCTCCCGGCCTCAACACCTATGCCGAGGTGATCTACGAGAAGCAGAACTTCCGCGCGGGCCAGGATTTCGAGAACGCCAATCTGATCACCGGCGTCATTCTTGGCTTCTGAGCCGACCGGATAGTTTGAGAGCCTTACCTTCCATCAAAATTGTCATGCCCGGGCTTGACCCGGGCATCCAGAGACTGTCGACATCTTCTGGATTGCCGGGTCAAGCCCGGCAATGACAGTAAAGGGTTGGCTCAAACCTTAGGTCGCCAAGGGGATGTGCGGCGCGGCCGTCCGCGGCAGCAGACCGGTGAGGCGCGGGTCGGGCTTGTGCACCGTCCGCTGCGCAAAGGGCACGAAGCCGGCGCGCTGGTAGTGGGCCAGGGCCTTCGGATGGTCGAGGGTGCAGGTGTCGACCGTCATCCGCCGGATCGGCCGCGCCCAGGCGAGGTCGATCAGCGACCACAGCAGGAACGGTCCCAGCCGACGGCCGATGAATTCCGGGATCAGCCCGAAATAGGCCAGGTCGGTGGCGTCGCCTTCGGCCTGGAACAGCTCGCCGAAGCCGGCCGGCGTGCCGTCGAGATACAGCACATAGACGCCGGTGCGCTCGTCGTTCAGCCGCTCGGCCAGCCGGTCATCATCCCATTCCCGCCGGTCGGTCCACAGCCAGTTGGCGCCGACCGTGTCGTAGAGATAGCGATAGAAGGACACGGTCGCCGGCTCGGCCCGCATCAAGAGGTGCCGGGCCAGGGGCGGAGGCGGCGGATTGCGCAGCGGCTTGGCCGTCATCTCCAGCTGGGTGACGGTGACCGTCAGCTCCGGCACGGCGCTCATGGCCGCGTCCGCGCCGGGCCGGTCTCGACCGGCGTGTCCCCCGGCATGCCCCATTCGGCCCAGGATCCGTCATAGACCGCCGCATCCTCGCGCCCGATTCGGTGCAGGCCGAGCGCCAGGACGCAGGCGGTGATGCCGCTGCCGCAGCTCGCCGTCACCGGACCGCTCTCCGGCAGGCCGGCGGCGGCGAAGCGCGCGGCGATGTCTTCCGGCGGCAGCAGGGTCTTGGTCGCCGGGTCCAAGATCTCGCCGAAGGGCAGGTTCAGCGCGCCCGGGATATGGCCGCCGCGCAGGCCGGGCCGCGGCTCCGGTGCCGAGCCCTCGAAGCGCTCGCGCGCCCGGGCGTCGATCACCGTGCCGACCCGGCCGGCCAGCACCTCGGCCTTGCCGCGCACCAGCGCCGGCCGCGGATGCGGGGTGAAGCGCGCCGGGGCGGGAGCCTTCGGCATGCCGGTCTCCAGCCGCCGGCCCTCGGCCTTCCAGGCCGGCAGCCCGCCATCCAGCACCGCCACGCCATCATGGCCGAAGGCGCGCAACATCCACCAGGCGCGGGCCGCGCTCATCAACCCATGCACGTCGTAGCAGACGACGAAGCTGTCATTGCCGATGCCCAGAGCCGCCATCCGCTCGGCGAACAGCCCGGGCGGCGGCAGCATGTGCGGCAGCCCGCCCGGCGCCTTGCTCTCCGGCGCCGCGATGTCGTCGACATCGAAGAAGACGGCGCCGGGGATGCGCTCCTCGGCGAACTCCGCCGCGGCGTCGCGGTTGGTGCCTGGCAGGTGATAGGTGGCGTCGACGATGCGGACATCCGGATCGTCGAGATGGTCGGCCAGCCAGGTGGTCGAGACGATGGTGTTCATGCTTCGCCTGCGAAGGTGAGGACGACCCGGCGGTTCTGCTTGCCCTTGTTCTCGATCTTGGCGATCGCCAGCGGGCCGATCTCCGCGGTGTTGCGGACATGGGTGCCGCCGCAGGGCTGCAGGTCGATCGGCGCGGCGGCGTCGCCGATCCGCACCAGCCGGACGCGGCCGAAGCCGCTCGGCGGCTTGACCGACATGGTCCGCACCAGCTCCGGCCGCGCCGCCATCTCCTCATCGGTGATCCACTCGGTCCCGATCGGCAGGGCGGCCGCGACCAGCTCGTTCAGCCGGGCGGTGATCGCCGCGGCGTCCAGCGCGTCGCCCGGCAGGTTGAAGTCCAGCCGGCTGCGCTCGGCGCCGATCTGGCCGCCGGTGACGTCGCCGGGCACGGCGACGCACAGCAGGTGCAGCGCGGTGTGCATCCGCATGTGGCGATAACGCCGCTCCCAGTCCAGCGCCAACTCGACCGGCATGCCGGGGGCGGGCAGGGCGGCACCCTCGGCCGCGACGTGACGGACCTCGTCCGGAGTCGCGCCCTTGCGGGCTTCGGCCACCATCGCCTCGCCGCCGGCCCAGCGGATCGTGCCGCTGTCGCCCGGCTGGCCGCCGGCGGTGGCGTAGAACACGGTCCGGTCCAGGACGATGCCGTCCGGCGCCGCGGCAACCACGGTGGCCGTCGTCTCGCGGGCATAGGCGTCGTCGCGGAACAGCAATTCGGTCATGCGCTGGTCTCCAGCCAGTCGGGTTCCGGCAATCCCTTCTCGCGCAGGAAGTCCGGATTGTAGAGCTTGGACTGATAGCGGCTGCCGTGATCGGCCAGGATGGTGACGATGGTGTGGCCCGGCCCCATCCGCCGCGCCATCTTCACCGCGCCGGCCAGGTTGATGCCGGTCGACCCGCCCAGCAGTAGGCCTTCATCCCGGGCCAGGCCGAACAGGATCTTCAACGCCTCCTCGTCGGTCGCCTGCTGCGCCCAGTCGAGCGGCATGCCTTCCAGGTTCTTCGTCACCCGGCCCTGGCCGATGCCCTCGGTGATCGAGCTGCCCTCGGCCTTCAGCTCGCCATGCTCATACCAGTTGTACAGCGCCGCCCCCAGCGGGTCGGTCAGGGCGATCTGCACCTTCGGATCGCGCTCCTTCAGCGCCAGGGCGACGCCGGCCAGCGTGCCGCCGGTGCCGACGGCGCAGGTAAAGCCGTCGACCTTGCCGCCGGTCTGCTGCCAGATCTCCGGCCCGGTGGTCTGGTAATGGCCGTCGCGGTTGGCGACGTTGTCGAACTGGTTGGCCCAGATCGCGCCGTTCGGCTCGGTCTGCGCCAGCTCGGCGGCCAAGCGCCCGGAGTAGTGGACGTAGTTGTTCGGGTCCTTGTAGGGGACGGCGTCGACCTCGACCAACCGGGCGCCGGCCAGGCGGATCGCGTCCTTCTTCTCCTGGCTCTGGGTCCGCGGCAGCACGATGACGCTGCGATAGCCCAGCGCCCGGCCGACCAACGCCAGCCCGATGCCGGTGTTGCCGGCCGTGCCCTCGACGATGGTGCCRCCCGGCTTCAGCGTGCCGCGTGCCTCGGCATCGCGGATGATCGCCAGCGCCGCCCGGTCCTTGACCGAGCCGCCGGGGTTCAGGAACTCCGCCTTGCCCAGGATCTCGCAGCCCGTCTCCTCCGACAGGCGGGCGAGGCGGATCAGCGGCGTGTTGCCGATGGCGCCGACGAAGCCGTCGACGATCTGGCGGGAAGGCGTGTCGCTCATGCTCAGTCCCAATTCTCGGCTCGGGGCATCCTCGGAGACCTTAGAGGGCGCTATCCGCGGCTTCAAGCGGCGCCCAGCGCCGCCGCAGCGCGTCCCGGTTGAGCGCGAACCATTGCAGCGCGATCAGGGTGATGGCGTTCTGGATCCGGCCCTCGGCCAGCAGCGCCAGGGCATCATCCGCCGCCATCGGCAGGATGCGGATGTCCTCCTGCTCGGTCGCCAGCCCGTGCAGGCTGCCTTCGGCCGGGGCCACGACCCGGCCGCAGAACAGGCTGACCCATTCGTTGAAGCCGCCGGGGCTGGTGGCGAACTCGCCGACCGGCAGCAGCTCGGTCACCGCCAGGCCGGTTTCCTCCTGCGTCTCGCGGGCGGCGGAATGCTCCGGCGACTCGCCGGCATCGATCAGCCCGGCCGGGATCTCGACCATCCAGCCCGGCCGGTCGGCGATCCAGGCGCCCAGCCGGAACTGCTCCAGCAGCACCACCCGGTCGGCGACCGGGTCGTAGGGCAGGAGGGCGACGGCGGGGCGGCGCAACACCAGCTCGCGCGCCAGCGGCTCGGTCCAGCCGCCATCGAAGCGGCGGTGGCGCAGCTGCAGCCGGTCCAGCCGGAAGAAGCCGGCATACTCCGTCCGCCGCTCGATCAACTCGACATCGGCGTCATTGTCGAAGGCCACTCTCATACACTCCATGCGGGCTCGGCCGACGATAGCGGCGCCGTCGCGCCGACGCCACGACGCTCCGCGCCGCAGGAGCGGGATAAAGGTTTGACGCCGCGGCGGAACGGTCGCGATACTTCCGGTCGGGCCCGGTTGGCTGCGATGTCGCGGACGAACGCTTCGCCGTCGCCAGGGGAAACAACGGGATCGCCCATGGGCCGTCTAATGGCCTTTGCGGGCCGAGGCTTCAGAAACGCAAGAAAGCGTCGCCCCACAGGGTGGTTCCAAGCGTCTCGACAGGGAGAGCCTGATGGATATCAAGGATCTGGGTAAGGTTCACGTCGCGATTCCGAAGCTGGCGGAGGATCTGCGCGACGGGCGGCTCGACCGGCGCGAATTCCTGCGCACCTCGGTGCTGCTCGGCCTGGCGATCCCGACCGCCTATTCCGTGGCTTCGGTGCTGACCGGCGAGCCGATCATGCCGCAGGCTCTGGCGCAGGAGACGCCGCGCAAGGGCGGCACGCTGCGGGTCGGCATCTTCGTCATGGATGCCAGCGACCCGGCGATCTACGACTGGTCGGAGAAGGGCAATTCCGCGCGGCAGCTGATCGAGCCGCTGGTGCGGGTCGGCACCGACAACCTGTCGCATCCCCATCTCGCCGAGAAGTGGACGGCGAATGACGATGTCACGGTCTGGACGCTGTCGCTCCGCCAGGGCGTCAAGTGGAGCAACGGCGACGCGTTCAACGCCGACGACGTGATCAAGACCTTCGAGCGCTGGCTCGACAGCAAGACCGGTTCCTCCAACCAGGGCCGCTTCAGCGGCCTGACGGTGAAGGAGGGCGACGTCGTGAAGATGGCGCCGAACGCGCTGGAGCGGGTGGACGACCACACGGTGCGCTTCCACTTCGCCAGCGCCATGCTCTCCTTCCCGGAGAGCCTGGGCGACTATCCGGCGCTGATCACCCATCGCGACTTCGCCACCAAGCACGAAGCCAACCTGATCAAGAACCCGATCGGCACCGGCCCCTTCAACCTGAAGGAATACACGGTCGGCCAGCGCGCGATATACACCAAGAAGGCCGATTACTGGGGCGGCGAGCCCTATGTCGACGAGCTGCAGTTCATCGATCTCGGCGCCGATCCGGCGGCGGAGCTGGCGGCCCTGTCCTCCGGCCAGGTCGATCTCCTGTACAAGCTCGACCCCAACCTGCTGCCCGGCTACCAGGCCAACCCGCAGTTCAAGATCTACGACAAGGAGACGGCGATCGTCGGCGTCGCCCGCATGCGGGTGACCGAGAAGCCGTTCGACGACAAGCGGGTGCGCCAGGCGATCCAGGCCTGCGTCGACCACGACAAGCTGACGCAGCTGGCCTATCAGGGGCTGGGCACGCCGGGCGAGGACTTCCACGTCGCGCCGATCCATCCCGAATACACCAAGCTCGGCGCGCTGCCGCAGGACTACGACAAGGCCAAGAAGCTGCTGGCCGACGCCGGCCATCCGAACGGCCTCGACATCGAGATCAACTGCGTCGACGACCCGAAATGGGAAGGCCAGATCGGCGTGGTGCTGTCCGAGATGGTGAAGCCGGCCGGCATCAACCTGAAGGTCAACATCCTGCCCGGCGGCACCTATTGGGACCGCTGGACCTCCTGGCCGTTCAGCGTGACGCAGTGGACCACCCGCCCGCTCGGCGTCCAGGTCCTCAGCCTGGCCTACCGTACCGGCGTGTCCTGGAACGAGACCGGCTACGCCAACGCCGAATTCGACAAGCTGCTCGACCAGGCCCAGGCCACGGTCGACGTGGCGAAGCGCAAGGAGCTGGTGAAGAAGCTCGAGCAGATCGTCCAGGAGGACGCCATCACCATCATCCCGTTCTGGTCGAAGATCTACACCGCCAGCACCGACAAGGTGCAGGGCTTCGCCTACCACTTCGCCCGCGAGATGTATTTCGAGAAGGTGTGGCTGTCGGCGTGACGGGCCTCATCCAAGGCATGCGCATGAGCCGAAGCCCCATGGCTTCTCCGTTGCCTCTCCCGCCTGGCGGGAGAGGCAACCCGTGAATGCTGCGCTGTTCGCCAAGCATAGGGAGATCCGACCATGCTGATCTTCCTCGCCAAACGCGCCCTTTTCATGATCCTGACCATGCTGGCGGTGTCGCTGCTGGTCTTCCTCCTGCTGGAGGTCAACGGGTCGGCCGTGGCGGTGAAGGTCCTCGGCCCCTACAGCTCGCAGGAGCAGCGGCAGCTGTGGCTCGAGGCGCATGGCTATTTCGCGCCCTGGTACGAACGCTATCTCGGCTGGCTCGGCCGCATGGCCAGCGGCGACTTCGGCACCTCGCTGCGCTTCAAGACCCCGGTCGCCGACGTGCTCTGGCCGCGGCTGGAGAACACCGCGATCCTGGCCGGCTGCGTCTTCCTGATCATGGTGCCGGTCTCGGTCGTGCTCGGCGTCCTCGCCGGCATGCGCGAAGGCTCGGCCACCGACCGCTCGATCTCGGTGCTGTCGATCGTCACCACCTCGATCCCGGAATTCGCCTCGGCGACCTTCCTGTCCTTCCTGTTCGTGCTGGTGCTGAAATGGCTGCCGGGGACCAGCGGCATGAGCCAGGGCTTCGACGTGCTGCAACTGGTCATGCCGGTCGCGGTGCTGGTGCTGTATGATTTCGGCTATGTCACCCGGATGATGCGCGCCTCGATGGCCGAGGTGATGCAGAGCCCCTACATCCGCACCGCGGTGCTGAAGGGCATCCCGTACCGTCGGGTGATCATGCGCCACGCCCTGCGCAACGCCCTGATCGCGCCCTTCACCGTGATCGTGCTGCAGATCAACTGGCTGCTGTCCGGCGTGATCGTGGTCGAGGCCTTCTTCGGCTACAAGGGCTTCGGCGCCCTGCTGCTGGAAGCCTCGCTGAACCAGGACATCTACCTGATCCAGGCCTGCGCCATGGTCTCGGTCTTCGTCGCCGTGGCGACCCAGACCGTCGCCGATGTCGGCTACACCTACCTCAACCCGCGCATCCGCTTCACCTGAGGGGTCGGAATGGCCGAGATTTCGCTGCCGCCACCATCCTCGCTGGGCCGCAACCCGATCTTCCGCGCGCTGCGCTCGGTGCTGCTGCTGCGCGAAAGCTGGGTCGGCGTGATCGGCGTGCTGATCGTGCTGTTCTGGATCGCCGTGGCGCTGCTGGCGCCGGTGATCGCGCCGTTCCCGCCGAACCAGAACCTGCTGCCGTTCAAGCCGCCCGGCTTCACGGCGCCGGATGGCGGGGTGTTCTGGCTCGGCACCGACCAGCTCGGCCGCGACATCCTCAGCCGGGTGATCTGGGGCGCGCGCCGGGTGCTGATCTACGCGCCCCTGGCCACCGCCTGCGCCTATGCGCTCGGCGTCACCATGGGCCTCCTGGCCGGCTACAAGCGCGGCCTGTGGGACGATGTGCTCAGCCGGATCGGCGACATCATCCTGTCCTTCCCGATCCTGGTGCTCTACGTCGTCATCATCACCACCTTCGGCCCGTCCGGCATCAACATCGTGCTGGCGGTGACCTGCGCCAGCGCCCCCGGCATCATGCGCATCGTCCGCGGCCTGACCCTGGACCTGCGCAACCGCGACTATGTCGCCGCGGCCCAGACCCGGGGCGAATCCTCGCTCTACATCATGTTCGTCGAGATCCTGCCGAACGCCCGCGGGCCGCTGATCGTCGATGCCTGCCTGCGGCTCGGCTACACCATCATCACCATCGGCGTGCTCGGCTTCCTCGGCCTCGGCCTGCCGCCGCCGGACCCGGACTGGGGCGGCATGGTCAACGAGACCCGCGCCATGGCCGCCTTCGCCCCCTGGATGACGGTCTTTCCCTGCATCGCCATCTCCTCGCTCGTCCTCGGCCTGAACCTGCTGGCCGACGGGTTGCGCGAGATTTCCCTGAAGGATTGAGGCGATGACGGTCGAGCTGATCCCGCCGCGCGACACCACGACCCCGATCCTGGAGATCGACAAGCTGTCGATCTCCTACCTGACCCGCGCCGCCGAGATCCCGGCCGTGGTCGACTTCTCGCTCACCGTCCGCCCCGGCGAATGCGTCGGCCTGGTCGGCGAGAGCGGCTGCGGCAAGTCGACCGTGGCGATGGCGATCATGCGCTATCTCGGCCGCAACGGCCGCATCGCCGGCGGCACCATGAAGTTCCGCGGCCGCGACCTGATGGCGATGTCGGAGGAGGAGCTGCGGCGGGTCCGCGGCGCCGAGATCGCCATGGTCTATCAGGAGCCCATGGCGGCGTTGAACCCGGCGCTGCGGATCGGCGACCAGCTGGCCGAGGTGCCGCTGTGCCACGAGCCCGGCTGCACCCGCGAACAGGCGCTGACCCGGGCGCGCGACATGCTGGCCCGGGTCCGGCTCGGCGACCCCGACCGGGTGCTGCAGGCCTATCCGCACCAGATCTCGGGCGGCCAGCAGCAGCGCGTGGTGATCGCCATGGCGCTCCTGTCCAACCCGTCGCTGCTGCTGCTGGACGAGCCGACCACGGCGCTGGACGTCACGGTCGAGGCCGGCATCGTCGACCTGATCGCCGAGCTCGGCCGGACGCTCGGCACCGCCATGCTCTATATCAGCCACAATCTCGGGCTGATCCGCGAGACCTGCGACCGGGTCTGCGTCATGTATGCCGGCCAGGCGGTGGAGGAGGGGACGATCAGCCAGATCTTCGCCGCCCCGCGCCACCCCTACACCCAGGGCCTGTTCGGCTGCATCCCGACCCCGGGGCGGGACAAGACCAGCCGGCCGCTGGTGCCGATCCGCGGCCAGCTGCCACTGCCGCAGAACCGGCCGAAAGGCTGCTGGTTCGGGCCGCGCTGCGACCATTTCGAGGCCGGGCGCTGCGACGCCGGGCCGGTGCCGATGCTGCCGGCCAGCGAGACCCGGGGAGTGCGCTGCCTGCGCTGGGAGGAGATCGAGGCGAAGCCGCCGGTCCCGGCGCCGGTCGAGGTCCTGCCCGTCGTCGTCGCCGCCGCGAACGACCTGCCGGTGCTGCAGGTCACGGCGATGCGCAAGCACTACCCGATCTACGACAGCTCGATCGCCGCCCTGTTCGGCAGCGATCGCACCCGCTACGTCCGCGCCAATGAGGAGATCAGCTTCGAGGCCAAGGGCGGCCAGACCGTCGCCATCGTTGGCGAAAGCGGCTGCGGCAAGTCGACCTTCGCCCGGGTGCTGATGGGGCTGGAGACGGCGACCGACGGCAGCGTTTCCTTCCGCGGCACCGATATCGGCCGCAAGCCGGTGCAGCAGCGCGACGCCAAGCTATTGTCCTCGCTGCAAATGGTGTTCCAGAACCCGAACGACACGCTGAACCCCAGCATGAGCGTGGGCCAGCAGATCGGCCGGGTGATCCGCAAGTTCGGCGTCAAGAAGGGCCGGCGCAATGTCGAGGAGGAGGTGCTGCGCCTGCTCGACCTGGTCAAGCTGCCGCGCGCCTTCATCGACCGCAAGCCGCGCCAGCTCTCCGGCGGGCAGAAGCAGCGCGTCGGCATCGCCCGCGCCTTCGCCGGCGGGCCGGCCATGGTGGTGGCGGACGAGCCGGTCTCGGCCCTCGACGTCTCGGTCCAGGCCGCGGTCACCGGCCTGCTGGTCGACATCCAGCGCCGCTCCGGCACCACGCTCCTGTTCATCAGCCACGACCTCGGCGTGGTCCGCTACCTGGCCGACCGGGTGGTGGTGATGTATCTCGGCCAGATCATGGAGCAGGGGACGACCGACGCCGTCTTCCAGCCGCCCTATCACCCTTACACCGAGGCGCTGCTGGCCGCCGTGCCGGTCGCCGACCCGACGATCGAGAAGAAGCGCATCATCCTCGAAGGGCCGCTGCCCAGCCCGCTCGACCCGCCGCTGGGCTGCCCGTTCCACACCCGCTGCCCGCGCAAGCTGGGCGGCATCTGCGAGACCGAGGCGCCGCCGGAACGCGCCGGCATCGACGGCCATCTCATCCGCTGCCACATCCCGCTGGCGGACCTTGAGGCGGTGGAACCCGTGCTGGGGCGTGCGGGTTAAAGAAGCCTGGTGCAAATCGCCTTATGCGGGTATTGCGGCCGAGTTCTTCGCGGCATACTATAGTATGAGGCGGGCCGGGTTCGACACTGCGGCACATAGGGGGACCGCACCAGATCGGTCGTTCGCGATCGCATCGGTGCCGGGCCGTGCCCGCAGGAGGAACTATGAGTATGGCGACCCGCGGCTTGGACCGACAGCGCCGACGCAAGACCATCACCGAAGATGGCCCGGACCCGGTGGACATCCATGTCGGTACCCGACTGCGCCAGCGCCGCACCCTTCTGGGGATGAGCCAGGAGAAGCTGGCCGCGGCCTTCGGCGTGTCCTTTCAGCAGATTCAGAAATATGAGCGCGGCGCCAACCGCGTCAGCGCCAGCCGGCTGCACCAGCTGACGCGCATCCTCAACGTGCCGGTCGGCTATTTCTTCGAAGGCATGACCGAGGTTCCGCAGAACGGCTCCGCCCACCATCCGGCGCATGACAACGAGATGGTGGCGAGCCGCGAAACGCTGGAGCTGGTGCGCGCCTATTACCGGATCGAGGATGCGACGGTCCGCCGCCGCTTGGTCGACCTGCTGCGCTCGCTCGGGCCGGAGGCCGCCACCGAGCACTGAGGCAGGCCGACCGGACGGCGTTTCAGGCTGGCGTCTGGGCCGGGGCGGGGCTACATCAGCCCTGTTCCGATACAGCCGAGGCTTGCCCGTGTCGCTTCCCTTCGTCGACCTCAAGCAGCAATACGCCCGCCTGAAGCCCCTGATCGATGCCCGCATCCATGCGGTGCTCGACCATGGCCAGTACATCCTGGGGCCGGAGGTGGCGGAGCTGGAAGGCGAGCTGGCGCAGCGGGCCGGCGCCCGCCATTGCCTGACGGTGGCCAGCGGCACCGACGCGCTGATCATGCCGCTGATGGCCCGCGGCATCGGTCCCGGCGACGCCGTCTTCGTCCCGGCCCTCACCTTCACCGCGACGGCCGAGGCGATCCTGCTGCTCGGCGCCGCACCGGTCTTCGTCGATGTCGATCCCGCGACCTATCTGGTCGACCTGGCCGATCTCGAGCGCCGCATCGCCGCCACCAAGGCGGCGGGAAAGCTGGCGCCGAAGGCGGTGATCGCGGTCGATCTGTTCGGCCTGCCGGTCGATTATCCAAAGCTGCAGGCGCTGGCCGACGCGCACGGCCTGTTCGTGATCGACGACGCGGCGCAGAGCTTCGGCGGCGCCTTCCATGGCCGCCCGGTCGGGTCGTTGGCGCCGGTCACCGCCACCAGCTTCTACCCGGCCAAGCCGCTCGGCTGCTATGGCGACGGCGGCGCCATCTTCACCGATGACGACGAGCTGGCGGCGATCCTCAAATCGATCCGCGTCCATGGCGAGGGCACCAGCCGCTACGACACCGTCCGGGTCGGCCTCAACGCCCGTTTTGACACCATCCAGGCGGCCATCCTGCTGGCCAAGCTGCCGAGTTTTTCGGACGAGCTGGAAGCGCGCGACCGGCTGGCCCGGCACTACTCGGCCAGGCTGTCGAACCGGGTCCAGACGCCGGTGATGCCGGACGGGCTGACCTGCGCCTGGGCGCAGTACACCATCCGCGTGGCCGATCGCGACGCGGTGCGGGCCAAGCTGGGCGAGGCCGGGGTGCCGACCGCGATCTACTACCCGACGCCGATGCACCTGGCCGAGGCCTACCGCACCCATGGCGAGGGCGAGGGCTCGCTGCCGGTCAGCGAGGCGCTGAGCCGCGAGGTGCTGAGCCTGCCGATGCACCCCTTCCTGTCCGACACCGACGCCGACCGCGTCTGCGACGCGGTGATCGCGGCGGTCGGGTAGAACCTGAAAGCGCTGGTCCTCTCACTCGATACAGCTCCTGGAAAAGAACCGTCATGGCGAGCCCCGAAGGGGCGTGGCCATCCAGATTGTCGCCATGACGCGCGGCGGCTGAAAGACTGGATGGCCGCGCTTCGCTCGCCATGACGGTGAAGGGCCTGCTTTGCTCACACCAGGCCGACGCACGGACCTGACCCGTCCGGATTCGCCCGCCATCTCGAACTCGTCATGGCGAGCCCCGCAGGGGCGTGGCCATCCAGACTGTCGCCGTCACGCGCAGCGGCTGAAAGACTGGATGGCCACGCTTCGCTCGCCATGACGGTGTTGGAGGCGGATGACTGCCCTCCGGGAACGGATCGGGCTGCGGCCCCGCCGGTCCGGATTTGCCGTCCCGATCAAAATTCGTCATGGCGAGCCCCGCAGGGGCGTGGCCATCCAGCAGGCACGGCCCGACATTGCGATGACCATTCAACCAAGTGCGATTCTGCTGGCTTAATTGTTCCTATTTTGTTCTAATTGAGGAATGGTCGATGCCTCCTCACCCGAGACCCCCTCCGCTGCCTCGCCGTCCACGGACGAGCGGGAGGCCGAGCTGCTGTCCGGGCTGACGCAGCTCGCTCTGGAGATGGCCCGGACCTTCCAGGCTCGAGCACTCGCCGCCCTCGCGGCCGGCGATCTCGACCGCGCCGGCAAGGCCGAGGCCCGCTTCAGCACCCTCTTCCTCGCCATCCGCCGCGCCGTCGCGCTCACGCTGCGCCGGCGGCGGGAGGACGCCACCGCGTCACCGGGCGCGATCGAGGCTGACGCCGCGATGCTGTCCGAGCTGATGGCGCTCGCGGAGGCGCTGGCCCGCGGCTTTCACGCCCTGGCCCTCGCCGCCCTCGCGGCCGGCGATCTCGATCGCGCCGGGGAGGCCGAGACCCGCTTCAGCAGCCTGTTCCTCGGCATCCGCCGCGTCATCGCGCTCAAGGCCAGGCTGCGGCAGCAGCGGGAGCAGGCACGGCGCGAGGCCGAGATCCGGCGGAAGACCCGGCAGGACGAGAAGGACGATCGGCGCCAGGCCGCCGCCCAGGGCGTCGCCGCCGCCATCGCCGCGGTTTCCGACGCCGACGCCCAGGAGCGGCTGACCGCCGAGCTCCGGGAAAAGCTGACTGAGGATGAGCGCATCGACACCGACCTGGCCGACACCGCCTTGC